>JBBSSE010000226.1:0-5357 GCA_038242375.1 Chitinophagales bacterium | reverse complement strand
AAAATACCTTGCTTTCTGTTATGATAAGCAACATCAATAATTAATTGTTACCCAAATTTTTTTAATATACTGTATTATGGTCATTGTTTTCTTAATTGCTCCATTGATAATTTTAGGGATAGTCATTAGATGGTATGGATATATAGCGCCTCCTGTTAAGGGTCTTCCTGTATTAATGTATCATAAGGTAGATCTGAACAGGAAAGATAATCTTACGGTTTCTATTGAACAGTTTGAAACACATCTAAAGTTTTTAAAGGAGAATAAGTATGAGCCGATATCAATGAATCAATTGATTGACTTTTTAGAGAATAAGAGTTTATTACCTGATAAACCTGTATTGATAACCTTTGATGACGGTTATTTAAATAATCTGGAAGTGGCATATCCCTTACTGCAAAAATATCAGTTCAAAGCGGTAATTTTTATTCCAACTGCATTCATTGGTACAGAAATTTTGCAAGATGGTTATCCCACTTTACATATGACTATTGAACAGTTAAAAACATTGGAACCATCTTTAATAGAATTTGGGTTACATTCTCATCTTCACAAGCACTATTCTGAAATTGGCATCCAGGAAATAGAAAAAGATTTAGATATTTGCATGAATGTTTTTAATGAACATCAAATTCCTTTTGTGCCTGCATTAGCTTACCCTTTTGGTGCCCGTCCAAAAGATAAGATAGTTCTTAAGCAGATGAAAGAATTATTTAAAAGAAAAGGGATTAAAGTTGCTTTCAGAATTGGTAATAAAATAAATTCATTTTCACCTGCTGATTTTTATGAATTAAAAAGAATAGATATTACAGGAAACGACTCCTTCATATCCTTCAAAGCAAAGTTGAAAAAAGGAAGAATAAAACTTTTTTAAAGAAGGAAATACACAGATTTTTTAAAAACATCAAAACAGTGTGGATAAGTGTTGGGGAAATACAAAAGACCTATATTTTAAATTTAATATCATAAAGAGGGACTGAACAGTTACATCATCTCAAATGGATCATTTCTCCGGATGCATCTAGTTTGATAATGGAAGAAGGAGTATATTTTTTTAAATCATTCTGACGGTGTTGTACTATATAGTCAACACCGTTTTTTATTTCCTCACTTATTTCAGGAAAGTTTTGTGGATATTGTTCACCGGAAATATTTGCAGAAGTAGATACGAGGGGTTTATTTAATTTTTGAAGCAGTGCCTGGCAAAATTCATCCCGCACAATGCGGATAGCAATCGTGCCATCTGTATTTACAAGAGAAGTAGGTAAGTTAATTGCATTGTCAAATATCGCTGTTGTCGGCGTGGACTGATCCGCTAAATATTCCAGTAATTTTTCTGAAGGGTTGGAAACATACTGACGGATCATTTTCTCATCGCTCACCAAAATGATCATTGATTTTGTTTCTTCCCTTTTTTTGAGCTGATAGATTTTCTTGAGCGCTTTTTCAACTGTAGCATCACAACCGATTCCCCAAATGGTGTCAGTCGGATAAAGAATAATGCCAGATGATTGCAGAACACTTAGACAATTTTGGATGTAGTCTTTTAATTTTGCCATTAGTATCACTTTTTTCTTTTAATCCTACGGTGGTTAATCTTGGTTTTTAATCATTTCTTTTAGATATTGATATTTTAATTTTGTTCCCCTTGCAGATATCCGGGCAATCAGTAAACCGTACTTCCCATCCAGGATACCTCCCTTAAAAAAATAATCTTTCACAAATGTAAAACCTGGGGAAATATGCAACTTTACCAATGTTGCTTTCTTCCCTTTTCGGTAATATTTTTCAGCGTTTAGTTTTGAGTAATAATCTACTTTATCCAGGTATTCTGTTATTGTGTTATAGGTATAATGCAATAAATAACCTTCCGCTTTTTTTATTTCCGGAGTTTCCTCAAAAAGGAGACTTTCATGCACAGCGGCGTTATTCCATTTGGTATTTTTTCGATTAAAAAAACGAAGATGGTTATCATTCCCCCAGCTTCCGAATCGAATGAGTTTTTGGCAAAAAAAGTTTTTTATTCTGATTAGATATACCAGGTTGTTATTATCCGGCGATAAACTTAATAAAAACGAACTTAATTGTTCACTCACAGACTCATCTGCGTCTATACTTAAGATCCAATCATATTTGGCCGCCTGATTCCCAAGGTTTTTTGTTTCACCATATCCTTTCCACTCTGTTTCAATAATGCGGCAATTGAATTCCTTGCAAATGGTAAGCGTTTCATCCGTACTTCCACTGTCTACTATAATTATGTCATCACTTAATTTTTTAATACTGGAAAGAGTACGGCCAATATTATTTTGTTCATTTTTTGTAATAATAACGATAGATAATAGCATGTCAGAGAGGTATTAAACTGGAGGAGAATTGCGCAGCGAATATACAAATTTTCCTATCCTATGTTTAATTAACGCTTAAAACTCAATCCCTAATTGCTGACAAGTAGGGCTAAAAAATGTGTTTCCTTAAAAGTTATGCCATCTTGATTTATAAAAGCCAAAGACCTTATTGGAAATCTTAATGGTATTACGCCGGTATAAAAGAGCTGATAGCAATCGGGAGGACTATTTATTATTTAATGTCGGTATTATTGTATCGGAATATTCTAACTAAGGAATGAATAACCTAAAACTGAAAATCATAATTTCCCACTATATTTGAAAAATGAGATTAGGGTACGATGCAAAAAGAGCTTTTCATAATTCTTCCGGTTTGGGAAATTATAGTCGGGATATAATCAGGATAATGAGTGAAAATTTTCCTGGAAATGAGTTCTTTTTGTATAATCCAAAATCCAAAGGAAACAAAAAATGGCTTCCTGAAAATAATCATGTGCAGATTCGCTACCCGGATACTTTCTTTTGGAAAAAATTTTCCGGTCTTTGGCGCCAATCGGCTATCTCAAAGCAAATTGCTAAAGACAAAATCGATATATACCATGGCTTATCGGGAGAAATTCCACGTGGTTTAGATAAGGCTGTTTCTAAAGTAATCGTCACGATCCATGATCTTATTTTTATGCGTTATCCGGAATTGTATAAAGCAATTGATCGGAAAATTTATTTGAATAAGTTTGCCTATGCAGCTAAAAATGCGGATGTGGTTATCGCAATCAGTGAGCAAACAAAACGGGATATTGTAGAGTTTTTAAATTGCGATGAAAAGAAAATAATCGTTCATTACCAGGGATGCCACCCGGTGTTTAAAAAACAGTTTTCATTTTCACACCAGGAAGAGATTCGGAAAAAAAGAAACCTTCCAGAAAAGTTTATATTGAATGTAGGAACCCTGGAGGAGAGAAAAAATGCGCTTTCCATCTTACAGGCAGTACGAGATTCAAATTATCATGTTGTGCTGGTAGGAAGGTTCACAGATTATGTAAAGAAACTAAAGCAATTTATAGAGGACAATCAAATGCAGGAAAGAGTTCATTTTCTACATGACATTGAAATAGAAGAACTGGCCGTCCTTTATCAAATGGCTGTTTTATTTTGTTATCCTTCTGTTTTTGAAGGATTTGGCATACCAATCATTGAATCCTTGTTTTCCAAAACGGCGGTCATAACTTCTGCAGGTGGTTGTTTTTCCGAAGCAGGTGGACCTGATTCTATCTATGTAGATACTAGTGATGTACCTGAATTACGCGATCAAATAAATGATTTGATGGAGAATGAGGAGCGCAGGCAAAGAATGGAAGAGGCTGGATTTGAATTTGTGCAAAAATTTACGGATGAATCAATTGGTAAAAATCTCATGAGAATTTACGAAGATTTATAATAATACTATGAAAAATATTGCTTTTATTAATTCAATGGATAGTTGGGGCGGCGGCGAAAAATGGCATTTTGAAACAGCAATTTATTTTATGGAAGCCGGAAATAAGGTCCATTTCTTTCTGTCAAAAAATAGTGAGTTGCATAAAAGATTAGGAAGTTATCCTGATATTAAACTACATTTTATAAACGTTACGGGGCGCAGCTTTCTAAATCCCGTAAAAGTGTTAAAGCTAAAAGCTCTTTTTATAAAAGAGCAGATTGAGGTGGTTTTAATCAACCTTTCTCACGATTTAAAGCTCGCTGGGTTGACTGGAACAAAAGCGGGAATACATCGGATAATTTATACGCGAGGAGTGGCCTATCCTATTAAAAACAGTGCTTTAAACCGGTACGTGTTTTCTCACTGGTTAACAGATATACTGGCAAGTTCTAAAGCTACGGCTGCGGCTATTCTTCAGAAAAATCCAACGCTTTTTCCGAAAGAAAAAATAAAAGTAATATACAACCCTTTAGATGTAAAGGAGTTTACCACCCGGCCACATAAACCTATTTATTCCAGGAGGAAAAATGAAATCATCATTGGGAGTCTGGGCCGTTTGGAAAAAGAAAAAAATCATGTATTTCTTATTTATTTATCCGAATATTTGTCAAAAAACCAAATAGAACATACGATTCTAATTGGGGGTGCCGGAAGTCTTGAGGCAGAATTGAAAGAGGAAATCAACAAAAAAGGATTAAGCGCACAGTTTGTATTCACAGGATTTTTAGAGAATGTAAAAGATTTGTTGATGTGTTGTGATATATTTATCCTTCCTTCTCTCCTGGAAGGTTTTGGATTTGTGATTGCCGAAGCTTCTTTATGTGAAAAACCTGTTATTGCTTTTAATACCAGCAGTATTCCTGAATTAGTGAAAGATGAAAGCTCTGGTTTTATTGTAGCCGTAAATGATGTGAAGCAATGCGCAGAAAAAGTAATTTTGCTAAAGAATGATCCGGAACGGGTTCATTCAATGGGTAAGAATGGATTTGAATATGTGCGGGATAAATTCAACAAAGAAAAAATCATGAAGGAACTTGAGGTGTTTGTGAATTAGGAATTAGGAATTAGGAATTAGGAATTGGGAATTAGGATTTGGGATTTGGGAATTACGATTTACGATTTGGATTCTAAATATCCTGGAAATCATAACCATGGATGAAAAAAGAAATAAAATAAAAGAAAGAATAAATAAAAATAAAACTATGGAATTGAAAGAAATGATCCTGGAAGCCTGGGACCGCAGGGAATTATTAAAAGAGAAAAAATTTATCCGAGCTGTGCGGGAAGTTATTGAACATGTAGATAAGGGAACTTTGCGGACAGCGGAGCCTGTTAGTAATGGTGATTCAGGAAGAACCTGGCAGGTAAATGAGTGGGTGAAACAGGCGATTGTGATGTATTTCGCTGTGCAGGAAATGGAAACATACACGCTTCCTCCTTTTGAGTTTTATGATAAAATGAAACTCAAAAAAAACTATAAGGAACAGGGTGTTCGCGCAGTTCCCCACGCTGTGGCACGTTACGGAAGTTTT
>JBBSSE010000225.1:0-5378 GCA_038242375.1 Chitinophagales bacterium | reverse complement strand
TACGCAGAGTATATATTTTCCATAATTCCATTTTTTAAAGGTTAGTTCTTTTTGCATGCGGTATTCATTTTTTTGGGATTACATCTTAAAGCAATAAAAATTAATGCCACATTTTTTATGGAATTTAAAGAGACAGGAATATGTAATTTTCAGTGGATATCGTTACGGAAACTGTAACGTGGATTGGGGAAAACTTGATAACCTGTCTAAATATACAAATTTTTCTTTTGGTGAAAAAAATCCACAAGGTGCGATTTTTTTAAACTGTAAAAGATTTACAGTTATTTAAAATTAGATTAATTTTTAAATAAGATTTTTGGAAATGAAACGTAAAAGTATTGTGAGGAACTCATCTTTGCAAGTTTTTGGTGGTAAAAAAATAACAGGAAATTCCTACTTTTTTCATATGCCAAAATATTGTAACTACACAGGACCAAACATGTCAATAAAATTCTTGTTTGCCTATCCTGCAGGAAAGTAACTGATACCGCTGCATTCTGCCGTATTAAATTTGAGCAGCCTGCTGTTATAAAAAATAAGCTGATGTAAATTATTGCGCAACAAGCTATCAGGTATAGAAGGCCTGCAATATAAAGGAGATACTGTTAACTGGGTTGAATATATCTGTCCGCCAACAGCAGAAAAGAACGAGAGTATGAGCTCCAAACTCGTCCGCTTCGTTTACCTGAGCAATCTCTATCTGACTTGAGAAGACTTCCGAAAACTGCGAACAATGATGAAGATGGCGCAGGAAGGGCGTTTACGCTGCAAGATAGAAAATGAAGGGTTTAAAACCCAAAAGAATCATGGCTACCATCTGCATCACAAATTTTCCCGGTGGTCACCCGCTGCCCTGCATGTATATTATATCCTTACAAATCGCTTATATCATTAACCAATTGGTAGTGCACAGAAAAGGAAATCGTAATGTTAATGACAATGTATCCCAAACTTAGGGTCCGTTATTTACGGGAGAGATTAAGAGGCAATTAGAAACACAAAGGCTATCCAGAGAGGGGATAAGTCAAAATGCCAACCGGTGCCAGATAAGATTGGAATAGAAACCAGACCATCAGGATAAGTCGAAAACCTAAGAATCGAAAACAAATTCTTTCAACCCAAAGCATTAAAATTAATAAATCCACTCCGACTTCCTGACTGGGAGGGGCTTTATACACAGGGAACAACAACGCGAAATTTAAAAATAAAATCAGAAACTACTGTGAATTGCACAATTTAACAAAACGTTTTTGGGGTATCGTTATTTATTACTATATTTAGTCTGAACAAGCTATAATTTTTAATATGAGGAGTATTATTAGAAACATTTCAAATCAATTAAAGGGATATACAGTATATCAATTAGTCAAGTATAAATATCCATTGTTACCAAAAAGATTCAATGAAACATTTGAGGTCCCTATAGATTTGATCAAGTTAAAAGTAGAAGAAAGTCCTGCACAATTAGATTCTAAAAAGTTTGCAATAGGTGGAGTCATGGGTGGAGATTGGGATTTAAAAGTTTGGGAATTTGCTAGTGATATGGAGAAAAACATTAAGTATAAGTGTTTGTATGACCATTATGTCCGCCATATTCCCTGGGATAAAACATTCCTATTCAGGGAATATTATACTAATGAATTTAATAAAGGCGGGACAGTTAGAGGTTGTAAAGATTTAAAATCCCTGCTTTATGCTTATAATAAATATGATACTATCCTCAAAAGTATTCAAGAAAATGGAATAAAAACAGGTAAAATAGATTATGATGTACCAGTCTATATTGGTAGAAATGGAAATTATATTTTTACTTTCAACGGTAATCACAGATTTTACATGTGTTTATTGTTAGGGATAAAAAGTATTCCTATCAAGGTTTATCTCAGACATGAATTGTGGTACGAAAAGTTAGAACGATGGAAGGAAATAGGGGAAGTTCCAAATGAGTTTAAAAATCATCCTGATTGTAGCCATGTTTTTAATCAAAAAAAGTTCTCCAATTTTAATCGAATTAACTTTTGGCATCTTTATTTTTGGGAAGTTTTAATTTCTGGTTTTCTCTCATTTTGACCATCACAATTGACAGCAAAATTACTTTTTTCTGAGAAATAGGAAAATGTCTTCCAAAAGATTAAAATTATATATAGTTTAATCAATGATTTTACAAGATTTTTTTATTCTTCATTTAATTTATTGAAATGCGAGAACATTTGCCAGAAGAATGCGGTTCTTTCTTTTAAGGTATGGGTATACCGGCTATTAGTTATTTTTTTCTCATATATTACCAAGGTCTTTTGTTTGGATTTATTTTGGTTGAATAAGGAGGCAAATACATCAACTCCAATTTTGGGTGCTGAATCAATCATTTCTTTAAAATTTTCGCATGGTGAAATCGAACATTATCCAGTATCATAATAATTTTTGAATGATCCCTATAAGCAATGTGCCTTTGGGAATTTTAGATAATGTTTGGTCCTTTAAGTTAAATCAATTATATTTTTTAGTTAATTCGATTTTATTAAGAATATTGCCAGCCTGTAACCGGCTCATTGATAAAATAACAATCGATTAGTCCAGGTAATTGAACTATTTATTACAAATTTGTAATGGTTTTTTCCATTTAAAATTTCAATTTCCTTTTAAGCTTAAAAAGATGAGGTCTTGGGCTAAAGCACTTACATATTATTCATGAACCCACAGGTTTTCCATATGGCAATTCAGAAGAAAACGACGGGCTTTTCAATAGCCTCAGGCTTTAGGTGGAGGTGTCAAAAACTGTTTCTCATGAGCCCAAATTTTCTATTCATATTTTTAATTTTTTTGAAATTAATACCAGTTATTTTTTCAGTTTTACCGGTTTTATTATAGAATAATTCACACCTTGTGCCGAAGCGTCAGTAACAGACGATTTGTTTAAGTAGTTGGACTATTACGGATGTATAAATGAGTTTATGTAAAAAGAATATTTTAAGAACTGCCTTATGAGCATTTTTTAAGTCATCGGAAAAAACAAAATAAAATACTTTATTTCATAATTATTTTTTGAGAAAAATCCTCATTCGTATCAAGATTCAGAAAATGAATGATATAGATTCCGGAAGACATTTCTTTTGTTCGATGCATTAAAAGTTTCTCCCCGTTATTCAGGAATTTTATTTCTTTTATTTTTTGATTCAAAACGTTTATAAGAGATATTTGATACGTTTTGTTATCTCGTTTATTAAAATCTATATTTATTAAATCCGAAACAGGATTTGGATAGATGTTCAATCCTTTCAATTCCGTTTTGCGAAGGAAAACAATATTTGAATAAGTAACCTGGTTATTTTTATGGATCAATTGAAGCCGGTAATAATTTTGATTGCCCGGATCATGATCAATAAAACGATAATTATTTATTCCTTCATTAGCAGCAGGGCTTACCTGGCCGATTGTTTGAAAATCTTCCAAAGATTTTCTCTGAACAAAAATATTTTTTAGCTCATTCCCGCTTGTGATATTCCAATTCAAAACGACTTCTTCCTTTTCGAATTTCCCTTCAAGCTTAGCCATTTTTACCTGGAGTGTAGGGTAGCAACTTCCATTTATCCCGATGTAATAAACCCGTTCTATGCAACCACTATTGACAACAAGGTGGCAAATATAAATTCCTGTATCCTTATCCAAAAGCCTATCTATAAGAAAGTTGAATCCGGAACCGACTAATACGCTATCTGTATCCTGGGTGTTATTCTTTTTATACCATGTTGCTGTGGTATTATACATTCCATCAACGGTCAATTCAACCGGATAATCAAAGCAATTTGAACTCGCAATAATCTTATTATTTGCCAAAGGTAAAATACTGGCATCCCCTAATGTTGCGTTTCCGCAGGCATCCAAAGCTCTTAACCTGATCAACGAATAGGTATTACCATTATCAATATTGAATACAGGGCTAGGCTGAGGCGTGGATATGATGGATGGAGTTTCAGGTAAACTTCCAATGACGGAGTAGGAGAATGGACCAACGCCGTCAGAAACCACAGCACCTACACTAAATCCATTTACATCACATTGGTAAGCGGATGATTTTGTTAATTCCGGATATGCATATGGGCGCACAACTATTGTGTCATATTTGAATACATTGCAACCATCATTTGTATTGTATCTCACTATATAAGATCCTGGTCCAAGATCATTGAAAGAATGAGTAGATACATTTGTGGAATTTGGAGTTAAAACAGGAGATAAAACAATGAGGTCTTTTTTAATAATTCTTACCGTAATTACGCCGGTATTGGTCGTAACGTTTGTGTGAATATTTCCGGATCCGTTCGGCCATAAAGAACCGGGGCATTTATTTGTTACATTGAAAGAATGGTTTAAATACCCTATGACAGGAGCAAGGGTCATTGTTTTCTCATTACCACAATTATCTCTTACAATGATGGTGTAAAATTTACCACTTTCAAGATCCGGCAGATTGTCGACAGTCACACTCGTGGAGGATGTGTTTTTATCATAAACCAGGTTGTTTCCGGGAGCAAGAATTTTAAGGTTTGCGGGGAAATTTCCATTTATTTTGATCGTAAATTTTGACGTTCCGTAATTACATGATTTGGCAGCAGTGGCCGTAAGAGTTAATGGATTTACTTCATTTGAAAAGCAAACTTTCATGGTGGTATCATAACATTGGTTCACCACACGAATGCAATACGATCCGAACAATATGTTATTGAAAATTCCGGTTTTGTTTGAAGCAATCGCTTCGTCATTTTCATTCAATAAAAAGTATTCCGGATTTGTAAGATTTATTTGTCCTGTAACTTTTGCTGTAAACGTGTTACAGTTTTTATTACTCATTGCTATGGCTGCATTCATTCCAGGTATCGGGGTATTCGCGCTAAAGTGCGTGACCACAGTTGTATCCGGACAGAAATTCTTTGAAGTGACATAATATGCACCATACGATAGATTATTAAAGATACCGGAGCTGTCACATTTTATGAACTCATCCTTTGAGTTATAAAGACAATAGGCTGCATTCAGAAAATTGTGGGTTGAAACGGATGCTGTAAAATCATTGCAGGTTTTATTAACCACTTTTATTCCAACATCATTGGGAATTGTGGGTGGTCCTACATTAAAGCATCGTAGAATCGTTGTGTCTGTACAATCATCATGTATGGTTACACAGTAACTGCCTAATAGAATATTATTAAAAATGCCTGTTTTATTACAATCTATCAGCAAATTTGCAGAATCGTAAAGACAATAAGTTGGGAGAGTAAGACTGTCGCCTCCAACACTAATTCCAAAATCAACGCAGTTCACGTAAGACGGGATTATTACCGGATCCACCCTTGGCACCGGCGGTTTTACTGTAAAACATT
>JBBSSE010000224.1:0-5395 GCA_038242375.1 Chitinophagales bacterium | reverse complement strand
TTCACCAGAGTTTGAATCTTCTCCTTTATTTCTTTATCTCTCAATCCATAAATACCTGCATAAAAACGGATGTTTTCCCGGATGGTCAGATCTTCATAAAGAGAAAACTTCTGGCTCATGTACCCGATGTTTTTCTTGATCCGTTCATTTTGTTTATACACATCAAAACCCGCTACCGTAGCCTCTCCAGAGGTAGGCAATAACAAACCGCAAAGCATACGCATGGCAGTTGTTTTCCCGGCACCGTTCGCACCAAGAAATCCAAACACCTCCCCTTTCTTCACATCAAAAGTGATCTTGTCAACAGCAGTAAAGTCGCCAAACTTTTTAGAGAGTTTATTTGCTGTTATCACTTTATCGTCGTTCATATTCTTTTTATTAATTTCTGATACTATTTTTACAAATCCTTTGGAATAAATAATAAATTTCAAGGCTTATTTATCAAAAACTTAATAGAACTTTTAAAATAAAATCGTACTAAAATTGATTTAATAAGCTAATAAGGTTTAAAGGTTTCAATGAATCCATCTCCTATTAACGTTTTTAAACCCAATGATAATTTGTACTCTACCGATTCACAATAACTCTAAATTCTTTTTAAATTATTCGTGCATCAATGCCATAAAACAATCTTCGATTGTGGGCTTTATAGCATGTATTTCAACATTTGAAAAATTACCTTTCGCCGCAATGTCTTTCAATTCTTCTTTATTATTTTGTTCCGATTTAAACACCACATGGTGATATTGCCCGAAGGGATAACAACTCTCTACGCGGGAATCATCCTTTATAGTCTTCAGTAAGCCATACATATCGTCTGCCTTTATTGCCCAGAGCGGCTTTTTAAAATCGTTTACAATTCCTTCCGGGGTATTGATGGACAGAATCTCTCCTTTCTGCATTAATGCTACCTTGTCACATAAATTAGCTTCATCCATGTAGGCCGTTGACACGAGGATTGTAATACCCTGTACTTTCAGGCGATGTAACATATCCCAAAATTCCTTTCGTGAAACAGCATCTACCCCGTTGGTTGGTTCATCCAAAAAGAGTACGGTTGGTTTGTGGATCAAGGCACAACAAAGCGCCAGCTTTTGTTTCATGCCTCCGGACAACTGTCCTGCTTTCCTGTTTTTGAATGGTTCTATTTGCTGGTAAATCTCTTTTATAAGGTCATAGTTTTCCTGAATGGTCGTATTGAAAATAGTCGCGAAAAATTCCAGGTTTTCCTGAACGGTCAGATCCTGGTAAAGCGAAAATTTACCCGGCATATAGCCAACACAACTGCGGATCTTCCGGTAATCTTTCACTACATCAAAACCATCAACAGAAGCCTTGCCACCATCTGCAAGCAACAATGTTGTCAGAATCCGGAAGAGCGTTGTTTTTCCAGCGCCATCAGGCCCGATTATTCCAAATATTTCCCCGGTATCCACCGTTAAGGAAATTCCTTTTAGTGCTTGGACCACTTCCTTTTTGGAACCATAATTCTTGATAATATTTTCAACGATGACCGGTTGCATATTTATTAATTGAACTTTATTTGGCCATACATGCCAATCTTGAGCAATCCATCATTTTTTACACGAATTTTTATGGCATAAACAAGATTGGCCCTTTCTTCTTTTGTCTGAATCGTTTTTGGAGTGAACTCTGCTTTATCTGAAATCCAGGTAATGACACCGGGATATTCTTTAAAGGTATTGGCTGTACTGTCTACAAATACGTGTACCTGTTGGTTTAATTTTATATCTGCAAACTGGATTCCTGTCACATACGCCCTCAGGGTAATTTCAGAAAGGTCTCCAATAGAATACAGCGCTTTCCCAGGGTTTGTATATTCTCCCGCCATGGCATATTTTGTAAGCACCGTGCCATTAATCGGATTTTTTATTTTGGTACGTTTTAACTGATCTTCAATTTGCGCAACTGATTTTTTCATCGGGTTCAACTCACTAAGAATGGTGCGGTTCTGCGTTCCCGTACTGGATTGCTGCACGTTTATTTGTTGTTGATTCACAGAAATTTGCTTTTGATACACCTCGATTTGTGTATTCAGATCATCCAATTGTTTTTGGGTGGCTGCGTCTGCTTTAATCAATCGTTCTGTCCGCTCCTTCTCATGAATCGCGTCATTTAACTGCACGTTTAAAACGGCTATTTGGTCGTGTAAAAGTTTTACCTGAGGTGCTACATTCACTGTTTTTTCATGCAGGGCATTCATGCTTGCCTCTGCCTGCGACTTTTGCAATTCCAACGGGATAGAATCTACATATCCCACAATGCTATCTTTTGCCAGGACAGAACCTTCCCGGATATCAAGCACTTCAATTTGCCCGGCAGCTTCAGAAGAAACCACCACTTCATCTACCTCAAATGTTCCGGAAGCATCAAAGTCCTGCTTATTATTATTACAGGCCAAAAGCAACATACTTAAACCAGTGTAAAGGATAAACCGAATGTTCATTTTCAATAATTTTTTATGTGCATTATTTATGAATATTTCCAACAATATTTTGATAGCTATACTGCGCCTGCAACAATTGCATTTCATGAAGAATTTTACTTTGCCGTGCCTGGTCTTCCGCATTTACCTGGTCCATATAATCGTGCGCACTTAGCACGCCATTTTCAAGTTGCGCGAAGGCGGCTTTTTTAACTGATGCGCGCAGGGCAATGATCGCATCATCCTTTTCCATCAGGCTTGCATATTTCTGAACAGTTTCATTCTGCTGCAATTGGGAAAGTTTTGTATTAAAAAGGAAGGTCTCTTTTTGTATGTCCTGGGAGTTTTTATTTAAATAGAGAATGTGCTGCTGATTTTTCAAGGTATAAAAACCTCCAAAGTTCCAGTTAAATCGCACACCTCCAGTGTAATACCAGTCAAATGTGTTGCTTAAGAAATTCAATCCCGGCCGGCCATATCCACCTTGCACAAAAAAGTTCAGTTTCGGTTTCAACTGATCTTTCAACAATTTACCTTGCAGGTCATAAACTTGTTTCTGATAATCATATAGTAATAATTCCGGCCGGTTAATATCGCCTGATAATATAGGAGCAGCGGGCTTCTCAAGAATTGTATTCAAATCAAGTTCAGCATTTATAAAAAGACCAAGCATACTCAAATACCCTTTCTTCGTGGCAGCTAATTCAACGCTGGATTGTTGTGCCTGTAAAAGTTGCGCCGACAATTCATCTACGCTGCTCCGGAAGGCAACCCCATTTTCCACGCGGGCTTGTGCTTTACCAATCCCGTTTTGAATATCCTGTTGAAGCAAATCGTTTTGTTTCAATTGTTCATCCATCAATAAAGCACCAAAGAAAAGGTTGTTTACACGATCATACAAAGCATACAATTCCACCTTTAGATTTTGCTGTTGAACTACTTCATTTGCCTGCACCGTTTCCTTCTGATTCTTTATAATACCACCATCATAAATCACCTGGTTTGCTTCCGCATACACTTTATACTGGTCTTTATTGAATTCCGGAATCGAAACACCCGGAACCTTAAAGGGGAAAGTGGTCACAGCAGATTGATAAGTAGCCTGCCCGTTCACAGAAAAAACCGGCAAATATCCTTTTGAGGCATTTGCTACCGAATAATCCGCTGTCTTTGCGATCAGGTCTCTTTGTTTTACCAATGGATAATTCTTCCTGGCCAGGTCATAAACTTTTTCAATGGTCAGTGATTCCGGTTGCTGCGCAAATAATTTCACACCTGCGGATGTGGTGAAGATGATGATCATAATCATTGTAAAAACCCACCTTAACCATTTGGTTAATTTACTCATGGAATTCATTTTTTGATTGAATCAATAATAAATTTGGGAACTTCCTTTTTCCGTTGGATCATGACATTTCGATATTGTAATTCATCCAGTCCGTTTATGGATTGGATCATCGCTTTCCCCACAAATGGAAAGACACACAAAGAGAGAATATTAATCAATAGGTGCACCGGACTGATTTTTTTTATAGTTCCCTTTTTCACTTCTTCTTCTATCTGTTCCAAAAATTTATGCGGCTCCGGCAATCCGGATGTATTCCATATTTTATCCATGAAATTCTCCGGATCCTCGTTGATCGCGTTTAATATAAACAGAGGCATATAAGGGTTTTCAGACAACATCGTTACATATTCTTCGCAGATATGTTCAATTTTTTCAAACAGAGGCATGTCGGATTCGAACAGGTAATTAATCTTTGGAAAAAACTTTTGGGCGGTTTCGAGAAAGATCATTTCGAATAGATTTTCCTTGCTTCTGAAATAATAATGCAGCAACGCTTTATTGATACCTGCCTCATCCGCAATATCCTGCATGCGGGCACCTGACATTCCCTTTAGAACAAACACTTTTTTTGCGGCTGCAAGGATTTTTTCTTCTGTTGATTTTTCTATTTTCATTTAAGCTATAGAGTTTAACCAAATGGTTAACAAATGTAGAAGCTTTTTTGAGAATATAAAATTATTGTTTTGGTTTGTTTCAGCAAAGTTCCTATAAAACTATTCCGGCTACCTGGGTAACAGGGGAAATGAAAAAAAATTATTAAGTCTTTATAGGAACAACTTTCAAGCGACGAACTCCCTAAGCTGCTACTTACAAAGAATTCTATTTGCAAAAGTTTACCCAATAATGTTTAGCGGCTGCAACCAAATTCTCAAAAATTCTAACTTTAGAGAGAAGGATAATAATGGACAGGAGCATATGTCCGAAAGCCTTATCAACTTAAATAATAATAAAATTTTAAAATAAAACCATGTACCATTCAAAAAAAATCGAAAAGCGATATCTGGTTAAATTGTTGTTGGTGTGTATGTTTTCTGCCTTTCTTTTTAATACTGTAGAGGCGCAGGAAAGAACGCATGAACGTAGCTTTCCACAAAGACCAAATACAGTTAGACAACAGGCCACCAGAAATTCGACGCCCACCAATAGAAATTCTAATCGGGGTAATAGGGAAAGCGGAAATACAAGGAATTTTTCTCCTGTAACCAGAAACTCTAACCCTACTAACAGGGAAACCGCTAATACAAGAAATTCTACACCCAATACCAGAAATTTTTATCCCGGTAATGGTGCAACCGGCAATATAGGAAATTCAACTCCTGCAAATAGAAATCCTAATCCGGATAACAGGGTAAATACCAACACCAGAAATTCCAATCGTGAATTCAGAAATCCTAATCTGGATAACAGGGTAAATACCAACCCCAGAAATTCTAATCGTGAATTCAGAAATTCTAATCCGGATAATAGGGTAACCAACATGAATAGAAATAGAAATGCAAATAATATTCATGTAAATAGGACCAGCAATTTAAGGATGAATAATTATCGCTACACAACCGTGCGACGTAATACTTATCGTCCTTATACCAGGGCTCCCTACC
>JBBSSE010000223.1:0-5409 GCA_038242375.1 Chitinophagales bacterium | reverse complement strand
CTTTGGATTTGCTTATAAGTTTACTTAGGGGCCCGATTGTCGCAAATATAACTAATTTCTTGTTAAAATGAAATTTTACTTTATATAGTTTTTTTGGTTTTTAAACCTACTTTATTGCAGTAAAAGTTTAAACACGAATTTTAGGTACGAATTACACGAATTGGAGAAAAGAATTAGCAAGGCATTTACCTACAACCTAAAACCTACAACCTAATACCTAATACCTAATACCTGACACCTAATACCTGACACCTGACACCTGAAACCTAACCCCCATTTATATTTGCTTTTTGAATTATAATAATATAATCGTAATTTACCCTTGCTTTTATTTTTCATCCTTTTAATTCTTTTTTTATGAATAAAGTAAGTGACATCCTGAACCGCAAAGGGCATAAAGCCATATCTGTATTGCCGGGTACTTCCGTGAAAGAGGCATTGAAAGTAATGGCTCAAAATAATATCGGGTCCGTAGTTATTATGGAAAATGATTCCTTCCTTGGAATTATGACCGAACGTGATTACTCCAGAAAAATCATTTTAAAGGGAAGAAATTCTACCGATACAAAAGTCCAGGATATTATGGCCACAGAGTTTCCCGAACTCAAAATGAATGATACTGTTGCTCATTGCATGGAGCTTATGACAGAAAAGAATATCCGCTATTTACCTGTTTTTGTAAACAATAAACTGGAAGGAATTATTTCAATTAGTGATGTGATCTCTGAAACAATTATATCACAACAGCAAACGATTGAGCACCTTGATAGTTATATAAATTCTATTTAGATCTTCTTCCTCAATGCGTTTGAATAACTATGGATAAGGCTTCAAAGGAAAAACTTAAAAAGAAACTTTCTCCGGAAGATTTTATTAATCATCCGGAAGTAATTGCCTGTATAGCCAATTTAAACCGGGAATTCGGCGAAGGGAAACGCGCATTTATCGTGTCCGATGTGACCGATGATGAAGGACATCAATATGCACATCTTGTACAGAAAGGAGGGGGAGTTTTAGGAATTGCGCTTGTAGGATATACCTATATTTTAGAAAAAATGGGAATACGGTTTCTTCGGCTGGCTGGTACAAGTGCCGGTGCTATTAATACAGCACTCATGACCGTAGTGGGCGAAAAAAAGGATGAAAAGTCTACCCATATATTAGAAGCTTTGAGCAATCTGGATTTCTTTTGTCTTGTGGATGGGCCACCAACCGTTCGACGGATAATCAAAAAATTTATTTCCCATCACAATTTTACAACCAGGGTTAAATGGTTCAGTTGGGTTGTTTTTTTAACGGGGCTCATACTCTTTCTAATCAATTTTATTTTACTTGGCCTTCATAATTGGTATCCTGTACTTTCCGATTATTCGCTGATTTCTTTTATCGTTTCCGCCTTGTATTTTATATTACTAGGGGCTATTTTCTACTATATATACCGTATCGTGAAAAGCCTTCAAAATACCGGGTATGGTATTAATCCCGGTGATTATTTTTACAATTGGATCAAACAACAATTACAATCAAATGGGGTTTATACAGTAAGCGATCTCAATAAAAAAGCCTCTACTTTACCTGATTTGAAATTGAGAGCTGAGAATCCGCAGGATGCAACAACTCTTTTTGGGGATGTTACCTTTATTACCTCAGAATTGGTTACCCAAAATAAAATTCAGTTCCCTGAAATGAGTAATCTATTTAGATTAAAGAACGACATAGATTCTTTACACCCTGCAGGTTTTATCCGTGCATCTATGGCAATTCCATTATTTTTTGAATCATATTATATTGATAATATTCCCTGTGAATCAAAGGAAATAAAAGATGCGTGGCTAAATACATTGAATGAACCAAATCCACCCTCTATGGCACGCTTTGTTGATGGTGGAATTCTTTCAAATTTTCCGATAAATATTTTTTATAATCCAAAAATTACCGTTCCCCGTTTACCTTCATTTGGGATAGACCTGGATGATCGTAAACCGGATGATCAGAAAAAAAATGCATCAGCATGGAGTATCACGGGATACCTTGGGAGAATATTCAATACGATTCGTTTTTACTACGACAAAGATTTTCTGTTGAAAAACAGAATGTATGAGAAAGGAATTGGAAAAATTCCTTTAAGTGAATACAACTGGCTGAACTTCTTTTTAAGTGACCAGGATAAAATAGACATGTTCATTAAGGGGGCAAAAGCTGCTACTAAATTTTTAATAACTGATTACAACTGGGAGGATTACAAACTTACCAGAACTGTGATGCAAATAAAATTGGAGATAGATGAAGGAAAGGTGACTCTTAATAAGCGTTAAAGCATTTTGAAAAATTCATTTATTTTTTCAAAAAATGGGTATATTTATTTGACTTTTTTATGTTTTTGATTTCCATTTTCCAGGTTGCATTTAAATATGACACAATATCGTTTTGTAAGTGTGCGATGAGAAATTGCCCACGACGTGAAACGAAGGTTGATGTCACCACCAACCCGCGTCAATTGAAATGCATCCGTTATACAATATTTTTAGGTTTTACACCTTATTTGGATGATTTTGGTTTAATAAACCGGAATTAATTCTTGCGCTATAAATTTTCCTGTTAAAGAAATCGTGTATATTTTTCAATCATGAAAATAATCAGTATCATACAGCGTTTAACCCCCGATCAGCTTTAAAAATATAATGGATCAATCGCCTCTTTTGTGGCCAAATTTTTTATAAAAAAAATAAACCCTGAAAAAAATCAAAACGACCCTTTTTAAAATACCTTCGCAACTTATGAAACACACCCTCAAAACGTACATGCCTGTTATATTAGGTTTAATAGTTGTAACCTATGGTTGCAATGCCGGCCATACAGCTGTTGAAAATTCCAGTATAGATACGCTGGAAAATCCTTTGGCAACCAAACCTGTAACTGACCTGAAAAAAACATTGGATACGGCAGAATTTAATCGCCTGAATCAGTTGATCGCCAACAATGATACTACAGGAATGTGGCCCGTAAAAGCCCCTTACCCGTTACCGGGTGCAATATTACCTTTTCACCGCATAGTTGCATTTTACGGTAATTTATATTCGACCAGGATGGGAATTCTGGGTGAAATTCCTAAAAAAGAAATGCTTGCAAAATTAAAAGGCGAAGTAGCTTCCTGGCAGGCGGCCGATTCTTCAATTCCGGTGATTCCTGCCCTACATTATGTAGCAGTAACCGCCCAGGGAGCACCTGGTAAAGGAGCAAAACACCGGCTTAGAATGCCTGATAGTCAAATCGATACTATAGTAAACTGGGCTAAAGAAATTGACGCACTGGTATTTCTGGATATTCAGGTAGGACATAGTACACTTGCAGAAGAGGTTCCCGCCCTCGATAATTATTTAAAAATGCCGCAGGTTCATCTCGGAATAGATCCGGAATTTAGTATGAAAACCGGGCATGTTCCCGGAAAAAAAATTGGCACTTTTGATGCTGCTGATATTAATATAGTAATTGATCATCTGGCTAAACTGGTTAGGGAAAACAACCTTCCACCGAAGATTTTGGTGGTTCACCGTTTTACACAAGGAATGGTGACAAACTATAAGAATATCAAGAATGTTCCTGAGGTACAAATTGTAATGGATATGGATGGCTGGGGAAACAAAATCCTGAAACGTTCTACATGGTTAAGATATATTTATAGAGAACCAGTGGATTATGCCGGATTTAAATTGTTTTATAAAAACGATACTAAAACAGGCGCAGACCAACTTTACACACCAGAGGAATTATTGAAATTTACACCCAAGCCCATTTATATACAATACCAATAGAGTTTTATGAAATTTATGAATAAGATTAATATAATATTCGCCCTGGTAATTTTATTGTCAGCCTGCAATAATACCAGCGATTCAAAAGCAGAAACTCCCGGGGAATTTGCTCAGAATGCAGATTCTATCGTGAAGCCCGAAAAGGCGAAGGAAAGAATTCCCAATGATGCGGCGGCTATTTTAGCAAAAAAACAAGTTCCTGTAATTTGTTATCATCATATCCGCGAATCACAAGCCGGACAAAGTGAAACATTTAAAAGTTATTCCGTTTCGCCATCACAATTTGCTGCCCAGATGAAAGCGCTCAAGGATAGTGGTTATGAAACGGTTCTTCCTGATCAATTGTATAATTACCTTGTATTTAATGATGAATTGCCTGCAAAACCGGTTATGCTCACTTTTGATGATTCTATTGAAGGGCAATACACGATAGGTGTACCGGAGATGGACAAATATGGATTTAAGGGCGTATTCTTTTTAATGACTATTTCCATTGGAAAACCACGGTATATGACGAAGGAGAATATAAAAGAATTAGCGGACAAAGGGCATGCAATGGAATCACATACCTGGGACCATCATATGGTAACCAAATTGAAGGGAGATGATTTTAAAAAACAATTTGAAGGGGCTAATAAAACCATCGAAGATATTACAGGGAAAAAAGTAAGCTATTTTGCCTATCCGTTCGGAATATGGGGTGCGTCTGTTTTTCCGGAACTGGAAAAAGCCGGCTATAAAATGTCCTTTATACTTTCTACAAAAAGAGATTCTATCAATCCTTTGCAAACTGTTCGCAGGATGATCGTACCTGCACAATGGTCAACAAAAGGCATGTTAAGTGCAATGAATAAAACCTTTCAATAAATAAAATGTTATGAAACGTTATTTTATTTTAATTGGTTGTTTTTTGGGTGCCTGCACTTCAAATACCCCTACAGAAAAAACAGATGAAGATCAGGAAGTAAAAGATGTACGTGTAATAGATTCGACTTCCTCCATCGGAGGATGTTACACGGCGATTTTAAAAAGAGACACCTCCGATTTAGTATTGCAGCATAAAAAAGATGCTACATCTGTTTCAGGAGATCTTTCCATAAAAAACTTTGAAAAAGACAGCAACAAAGGAACACTAAATGGAAAAATCGAAGGTGATTTGATCGTTGCCTGGTATGATTTCTTTTCAGAAGGGAAAAGTTCTGTAAGACAGGTTGTATTTAAAGTGCAGGGCGACACGCTTCTTGAAGGATATGGTAATCTCATTAGCAAGGGAAATTCCGATACGCTTATGTTTGAGAATATCGGCGCATTGAAATATTTGAAGGAAATGCCGTTTATAAAGAGAGAGTGCGAATAGGTTGATTTCTCTTTAATATTTTGCTGATAGCCATATAATTGACTGATCCTTCTTTACAGAGTGATTACAAGTTTTAGATAAGGCAGAAGTTCGATTTGATTTATATTTAAATTTTATCGGACTTTTGTTTTTTAAATTCAACTCAATTCCTTTGAAGTATATTCTGATGGTACTGTTTTGCCTTGGTTCAGTGATTTCTTTTTCGCAGTCCCGTTTAATAAATGGAATTGTGCTTAACGG
>JBBSSE010000222.1:0-5420 GCA_038242375.1 Chitinophagales bacterium | reverse complement strand
TTAATTTGCCCTTTAAATTTTCCTTGATCTTTTTGGTCTTCCGATAGCGATTCAGAAAAATATAAGAACTTTACGACGAAAATATTTTGTGTTGAATCTGAAACGGATATGCTTACATCGTTTTAAAATAAAATAGTAAAAAGTTTAAAAGATCAGTGGTTATTTTTGAATAAGGGCATCGCGTTTGTGTATTTTATTAACTAATAAAGTAACAATCAGTAAGTATTTTATGCCCATAACAAATAATAATCATCAGCAAGACAATTCAGGTTTTACAAAAAAAATATGGATAGCAGGCGGAATCGTTTCACTTTTTGTGATTTTTATTTTTTTGATAAAAACTTTGTTCAGCGTCATTTTATTAATTCTTGCGGGTGTTTTGGTTGCTATTTATTTTCATGGTTGTGCCGATATATTAAAAAAGTACCTTCACTGCCCTTCCAAATTAAGCGTTGTTATTTCGGTTATACTAAATATACTTTTATTGATCGTATTTTTCTGGTTCGTTGGGGACAGATTGTCAACGCAGGTATCACAATTGTCTGATTCTTTACCAAAAATCATTCAAAATGCAAAAGTACAGATGAGCCACAGTTCAATTGGAAACAAAGTGCTGGGGTATCTGAATTCCTCAGGGAGTTCTGCAAAAACAATGGAAGTTGCAAGGAGATTTTTTTCGTCTGGCTTTGGAATTCTTTTAGATCTTTATATTATATTTATTTTTGGTTTATTTTTTACTGCCAGCCCTTCTCTCTATAAAAAAAGTATTATTTCACTACTGCCGGCAAAAGCTAAAGATAAAGGACTGGCGACAATTGATGAAATACGGAATGCTTTGAAAAAATGGCTTGAGGGAGAAATTATTGCTTTTATTTTCATTACTATATTTACAGGTGTAGGTCTTGAAATTATTGGTTTGCCGCTCGTCTTTACACTGGCGCTTATATCGGGCTTAGCAGCTTTCATCCCCAACTTCGGACCCCTGTTGGCCTTTGTTCCTGCCGCACTTATTGCCCTGATGCAAGGGCCAAAAACACTTATCATAGTTGCCGGTATTTTTATTGTTGTTCATCTTTTCGAAAATGCTGTTTTACTGCCGTTACTTCAAAAAAAAATGGTAAAGGTGCTTCCTGCAGTGTCGATTTTTGCCCAGGTGGCTTTGGGTTTGCTTAGCGGCTTTTGGGGGGTGCTGCTGGCGGTACCCATTGTCGTAGTTTTAAAAACAATTATTGTTAAATTGTATGTTGAAAAGCAAGCGCAATAAGCACGGCAAAAAATATCCAGATATAAGAAGAGCTAATTAAAAATCCGAATTAAAAATCAGTTTGCTGTATTCATCATCATAAATTATATGTAACCCAGGTTTACTTGTTTTAGGTTTAATTTTTGAAGCAAAACATATAACCCAATTATGTTTCATAAATTTTTGAAATGTGCCTGCAATAACTTTTTTTATGCATAACCGGCAGAAATGATTTTTATAAAATAATATGACAGAATACTAAAATGGCTCAATCAAATTCTTCTATTTATGGCGCGCTCATCGCTAATGCTGCAATAGCAATAATTAAATTTATAGCCGCTTTTCTTAGTGGTAGTTCTGCCATGCTTTCAGAAGGAATACATAGTCTGGTTGATACCAGCAATGAGTTATTGCTATTGCTCGGCATCAAAAGAAGTAAACGCCCCGCCGATAAAAAACATCCTTTTGGTTACGGCAAGGAATTATATTTTTGGTCGCTGATCGTATCCGTACTGATATTTGGCCTTGGAGGCGGTATGTCAATTTATGAAGGTATTACGCATATTAGCAATCCTAAAACTATAACAGATGTCTTTTGGAATTACCTGGTTTTAGGCAGTGCTTTTATATTTGAGTTAATATCTATTACGATTTCCATAAAAGGCTTCTTAAAACATTCTCATCATAAAGGAAATTTTTTCCAAAAACTTCGGGCAAGTAAAGACCCCGGATTCTTTTTAGTCATCTACGAAGACACCGCTGATATTGCAGGATTGATTATCGCTTTTGCAGGAGTTACTTTTAGCTACTATTTTCATGAACCTTTGCTGGATGGCCTTGCTTCCATTTTAATAGGAATTGTTCTTACTGTTATTGCCATAATTATGATCATCGAAAGCCATAATTTGCTGATTGGTGAAAGCGCTGAAGTATATATTCTGAAGGAGGTAGAAAATCTAGTAAGTAATGACGAGGACGTTGTTGCGGTTCAAACTCCTTTATCTATGCAGCTTTCGCCTGATGAAATTTTATTGACGCTCAATTTAGAATTCAAAAAAGAACTCAGGGGAAACGAAATAGTAGCTAGTATTCATCGCCTGAAAATGTTGATAAAACAAAAATTTCCGGAAATAAAACAAGTCTATCTGGAAGCTGATAATTTATCTAAAAATGAAAAAGATTCTTAAAAAAAAACCGAATTTCAATCTTGACTATGTATAAAAAGATCAACTCTTTGCATGGGCTATATTACTTTATTCCTTGTATCAGATCCAGGAATCCACGCACCTCTATTGCATTTTCCTTAATTCCATAATATCCATTCTTAATTTTTCTTTTACTGATTCTGGTGGAATTAATAATCTTTTTGAAATCTCTTTCACAGTGGCTTCCTCTTAATTAATTTGAATGAGCTTATCATTAAAAATACGACCATCTGTATTTAATGAATATTAGTTCATTACTAATTTTGCATCACTACAATTTTCGTTTTAATTTTTTGATATAACTTCCTTTTCTCTAATTTCCTTTAGTTTATTAGAATATAATTCTCCCAGGCAGAAAGCACTTAATGCCATTACTAAGTCTCTCGCGGCTACATCATAATAATTCATTCCTATTACTAAAACGATAACAATGCATGCAAGCCAAATAGCAACAATAAACGCACCTACCCGCGGAATAATAAAAACAATTATACCCGCAATAATTTCTATAATCCCTACAATCATCATAAAAGTGTGTAATGAAAAAGGAATGATTCCCTCAAAAGGCTTTATATATTTTTCCCAATCAGTAAGCAGATTTAAATACTTATCAATCCCGGTGATAATTGGAAGGAGCCCAAACGTCCAGTACAAAATCTTTTTTACCATGTTTACTTTGATGGGATTTATAATAATTGTTTCCATGAGTTTAAATTTTATTTAATTAAATTTTGTAAAAGAAATTTAGGAGATTTTGTAATTGTACAAGCATAATATCACGTTTTAAAATAATCTGCCATATATATGCCAATCTTTTTTTCGTAAAATTATTCTTTGGTTTTAAGATTCTTATTATACGAAGGACTATACCTGATAATTTAATCAGTTGCCAGGTAGAGGTGACACCCTTTGGAAACGTATCACCTCTTTGTCAGCACAATAATAAGGAGACCTTCGTATTGGTAAGTATCCACAATGAGACCGAGGCGCATCCGGATAAGCCTAAACGGTCAGTCAGAGACCATCAGACCGCTAAATTTTATCAGGCATTTCATTTGATGTATCCTAAAAAACATTTTTATGAAAGATGGAACAATGTTTCAATATTTTCATTGGTATTTACCTAATGATGGTAATTTATGGAAACAAATAAAAGAAGATGCGCCGCATCTAAAGGACCTGGGCTTTTCTACAATTTGGTTTCCACCGGCTTTTAAAGGGGCAAGCGGAGGATACGGCGTGGGATATGGTATTTATGATTTGTATGATCTCGGAGAATTTGATCAGAAAGGATCTGTACGCACAAAATACGGTACCAGACAGGAATATATAGATGCCATTGACGCGGTGCACGCTTCCGGAATGCGCGTGATGGTTGATATAGTTCTTAATCACAAAGCTGGTGGGGATGAGAAAGAAAAATTTAAAGTGGTCAAAGTAGATCCCAATAATCGTAATAAAGTCATATCCGCGCCATTCAAAATTGAAGCCTATACCAAATTCACTTTCCCGGGCAGACAGAAAAAGTATTCAGAATTTGAATGGAATTATATGTGTTTCAACGGTGTGGATTATGCTGCAGATATTAATGAAACCGGCATTTTCAGAATTTTGAGCAGCTATGGAGATTCCTGGGAAAAAATGATCAGTGATGAGAAAGGCAACTACGATTATCTTATGTTCAATAATATAGATTATAGAAATCCGGCTGTGAATGAGGAGTTGCAAAAGTGGGGAAGGTGGTATTGGGACCAGGTACATTTTGATGCAGTCCGTCTGGATGCGGTAAAACATATCACGCCATCTTTTTATCTCAATTGGTTGTATAAAATAAGGGAAAGCACCTGGAACGAAATTTTTGCAGTTGGCGAATATTGGGCGCCGGGTCATTTGAATCTGCTCCTGGAATATATTAAAGAAACCAACAATGAAATGAGCCTTTTTGATTCTTCGCTCCATAATAATTTCTATAATGCATCCAATAAAGGAAATAATTATGATATGCGAAGGATCTTCGATGAAACATTGGTAAAAGCATTACCTGAGAAGGCTGTAACTGTGGTTGCGAACCATGATACACAACCCCTGCAAGCGCTGGAAGCGCCGATAGAAGCATGGTTCAAGCCGATAGCCTACGCATTGATATTACTTAGGGATGAAGGTTATCCATGTGTTTTCTATCCGGACTTGTATGGAGCGCATTATAAAGACAAGGGAAAAGATGGAAATGAACATGAGATATGGTTAGCCAAAGTTGATGATTTGGAAACCATGCTGTATATACGCTGCAACAATGCTTTCGGAATGCAAAGAGATTATTTTGATCATGCCAATTGTATCGGATGGACAAGAGAAGGCGATAAAGATCATAGCGGATGCGCGGTTGTATTAACCAATGGTGATGACGGAAATAAAGATATGGAAATAGGAAAGCGTTATGCAGGAAAAAAGTTTATTGATAAGTTGGGAAAGAATCCGGCTGAAGTGGAGATTAATAATGATGGATGGGGAAATTTTTTCGCTCCCAAAGGATCCGTTTCCGTATGGGTAGAAAAAGTTTAAACAAAGAATATGAGGTGAAGACAAGTAGCTAATTTATTTTCAATTCTATAAATAGCCTTTTTTAAAAATAAAAATGTGTAAGTGTATCTGCATTCATCCCCTGCACGGGATAATCGAAATGTAGAAACCCTACTTACACATTAGAAACTTGCAATTCGCTACCAGCAATTATTTTCCAAAAATTTTCGCTCCAAATATTAGAGTAAGGATAAACAAAATAATGAAAATAAAGAATAACACCTTTGCGATTGAAGCCGCACCCGCAGCTATTCCTCCGAAACCAAAGATAGCTGCAATGATTGCTATAATAATGAAAATTACCGCCCATTTAAGCATAATGATAAAATTTAGTTATAAAAACTTGTTTAAATATCGTGCCAGAAAAGAGCTTTGAGCAAACAGCTTTGAGC
>JBBSSE010000221.1:0-5422 GCA_038242375.1 Chitinophagales bacterium | reverse complement strand
GAAATATTAATAAAAGTGGCTAAACAGGAATTCCTTTTAGCCACTTTTATATTAGGATCATTATTGTCCGATAAAAAATAGCAATAAATCCTTCTAACTGGGTTTATTGATGAAGGCCGGCAGGGCAAAATGATGTTTGTTCAAAGTGATCGGGAATTGACAGTTCACAGCTCACAGCTCACAGCTCACAGCTTATCCTTTTCTCAACAGCCATTTCCCCATTTCTTTAAAAGTAACTTTCTTGCCATACAACAAAATACCTGTGCGGTAAATTTTGGCAGCCAGCATGGTAGTAAGAATAAATCCGCCGACCAGGGAAAGCATTGAAATGATGAGCTGCCAAACGGGAACATTACCTGACGGAATCCTTGCCATCATCACAATAGGAGAGGAGAAGGGAATCATACTAGCCCAAACTGCTAAAGATGAATCCGGATTTCCAGCCGCTGCTGTCATGATAATGAAGGATAAAACGATCGGCATTGTGATTGGGATCATAAGCGCCTGTGCTTCCTGCGGATCTTCATTTACCACGCTTCCGACTGCCGCAAAAAGAGCCGCGTAGAAAAGATATCCGCCTAAAAAGTAAAATAGAAAACAAGGAATGATCAAGGCCCAGTTTGCTGATAAAAAAGTATCCTTCGCTTCGAAGAATTTCATAGCGGAAGTATTATTAGCTGCCATATTCATCGCTTGACCTGAATCCTGCACACTTTGTAATGCATCGGGCGTTATAAAAAAAGATGCAATAGAAACCAGTCCGACTATGAGAATGATCCAAATAAGTAATTGCGTGATTCCTACCGCAGCTATGCCTAAAATTTTACCGGCCATTAATTGGAAAGGCCGGACAGAACTGATGATCACTTCGGCGATACGATTCATTTTTTCTTCCATGACTCCACGCATGACAGCAGCACCGTAAATAAATAGTGTCATATAGATCAATATGCCACTACCAAATCCTATTCCGTAAGACAGGCCGGCATTTGATTGCTCAACCTTATTCCCTTGTTTTATAACAGGACTGAATTTATACAATTTATCTTCCCGTATTTTATTGATGGAGTCCAATACACTTCTGTCAATATCATGCTCGAGGAAGGCGCGGTTTTTTATAGCGTCATTGATCTGATCCCGGATACGACTTTCTGTATTCATGCCCATTTGTTTGTCTGAAACCAGAGAAATAGAGTCAGTTCCTGAATCAAAGTTTTTCGGAATTTTAAGAAAAGCGGTAAACCCTTTTTCTTTATAATTATTGGCATTTACATTTTCGGGAAATTCATAAGTAACCACATTGTCACTTTCGAAACTACTTTTAAAAATGCCGTTTTCATCTAAGACGGCAATTTTTTGATGGTCTTCACTTTTTAAGGATAAATAAGCAGATGCAAATATAAAACCTACAAAGAATAAGGGTAATAAAATGGTCGAGAGGATAAAAGTTTTATTTCTGACCCTTGTAAAGTACTCTCTTCTCAGTACCAGCAATATTTTGTTCATAAAATGATATTTGTGTTGATGTAACTGCTTTTCAGTTTTAATTATTAACCGGCTTAAATTCTCTTGCCAGCTCTGTTCCTTCTACCTGCTTTATAAAAATTTCGTTTAAAGTTGGCAGTATTTCATTAAAGGAATTAATGTCTGTTTTTTGATTTAAAAGTTCCTGCAATACACTGGCAGGGTGGAAGCCGTCATTGATCTTTACAATAAGGGAATTGTCTTTGGAGCTGATGATCCGGAAGGCATTGTTTTCCTGTATTTGGGGTATATTATCAAAACCTACTCTAAAAATATGTTCTTTGAAATCTGTTTTTATTTGTTGAAGATTTCCATCCAGGATTTTTCTGCCTTTATTTACCAGAACTATTTTTTCACATATTTCTTCTACCTGTTCCATCCTATGCGTACTAAAGATAATCGTTACACCTTTTTTGGATAATTTAAAGATCTCATCTTTGATCAAATTAGAATTCACCGGATCCAGGCCACTGAAAGGTTCATCAAGTATTAATAATTTTGGTTCATGCAATACGGTCGTTACAAATTGTAGTTTCTGGCTCATCCCTTTACTAAGATCATCCACTTTCTTATTCCACCAGCTTTCCATTTCAAATTTCTCAAACCATTCTTTGATCCGTTTGATGGCCTCCGGTTTACTCAAACCTTTTAGGCGGGCGAGATACAATGCCTGTTCACCAATCTTCATTTTTTTATACAAGCCTCTTTCTTCCGGCATGTAGCCAATCTTGGGAATATCTTTTATCGGGTCAAATTTTTTCCCGTCTAATAATATGTTACCACTATCCGGATAAAATATGCCCGTGATCATTCTTAACAAAGTGGTTTTTCCCGCGCCATTTGGCCCGAGCAAACCAAAAATGCTTCCCTCATCTATTGTAAAACTTATGTCGTCAACAGCCTTTTGGGTAGCGTAGTATTTTTTAAGATTTTGTAATTCTAAAATAGTCATCAACTTGAAATTGATTTTTATATAATGTATTAAAAAGAGTGTAAAATACGCAATGTGTAACTTATTCACCAATTAAACCAGTGAATTTTGATTGATGGTAGTTATTTAAAAATCTCCTCAATTGCATAAGCAACTCTTTCGCCATCTATTGCAGCGCTCATAATTCCGCCGGCGTATCCCGCGCCTTCGGCACAAGGGTACAGATTTTTTATCTGTGGATGATGAAGCAATACATTATCCCTGGGGATACGGATTGGAGAAGATGTGCGGCTTTCCGTAGCGACCAGAATGGCCTCATTCGTAAAATACCCTGCTTCTCCATCTGTGCCCCGTAATTTTTTTCCAAAAAGACTTAAAGAGCTTTTCAGCCTCTCATGGATAAAACCAGGTAATATATCTCCAATGGATGAAGAGGTAATGCCCGGCACATAAGAGCATTTGGGAAGCGTTTCGGAATATTTATTTTGGGTGTAATCGACCATTCGTTGGGCTGGTGCTACAAATTTTCCACCTCCCGCTTCAAAGGCTTTTCTTTCAACTTCTTTTTGAAAATTCATCATTAATAAAGGATCGTTTATATCCACTTTTACTCCTTTTTTTCCGGAATTAAATTTTACTACGTCCTGCACTTCTACCTGCACCACCATACCACTATTTGCATAGGGATTATTTCTTTTTGAGGGGCTCCAGCCATTCACCACTAATTCGTCTGCTTCTGTAGAAGCAGTGGCGATGATACCTCCCGGACACATGCAAAATGAAAATACTCCACGACCTTCTGATTGGGCCACAAGGCTGTAAGCCGCAGGCGGAAGATTATTTTCCTCCATGGAAACGCCTGTTTTGAGAACATTGCTTTTTCCATATTGTATATTATTGATAATTTCCTGCGGATGTTCTACTCTTACGCCAAGGGCAAAACCTTTGGAATGAATCTCTATTTTATTTTCATGTAACAAGGTATAAATATCCCGGGCGGAATGGCCGGTAGCAAGAATATAAGCTTCCCCTGTAAAAGTATCCCCATCAGCCGTGGTTACAGCTTCTATTTTTTCATTTTCTATTTTAAAGCCGGTCACCTTTTTATTAAAATGAAAATCTCCGCCACAGTCAATAATCCGTGAGCGCATGGCCGTGATAATATCCGGTAATTTGTTTGTACCTATATGCGGGTGCGCATCATACAAGATACTTTCCGGCGCTCCAAAATGAACGAAGAGGTTAAGTATCCGGTCAATATTCCCTCTTTTTGTGCTTCGGGTATATAATTTACCATCACTATAAGTTCCTGCTCCTCCTTCCCCAAAGCAATAATTGCTTTCGGGATTGATGATGCCTTCTTTATTTAAAACTGCCAGATCTCTTCTTCTTGAACGGACATCTTTACCTCTTTCTATAATAACGGGTTTTATTCCCAGTTCTATTAATTGCAATGCTGAAAAAATGCCTGCCGGTCCTCCGCCTATAATAATTACTTTTTTGTTGGAATTGCTTACGTCTCTGAATTCAAAATTTGGAATTTGTCTTTCCTGGAATGGTTCGCCTATAAAAGCATTTACAGTCAGGTTTATCCAAATATTTTTTGCCCGTGCATCAATTGATTTTTTTAAAACTGTATATCCTGAAACGTCTGTTATTTTTTTTGAAGTCGCATTTGCAATATGCTGTTTTATTATTTCAGTGGAGCCTGCTTCGTGTGGTGGAAGTTTAAGAATTACTTTTTGTTGCATTTTTTCAGCGGTATAATTATAAAACGCCACCCTGAAATGGGCAGCGTTTTGAAAGGTATAAATTATTTGATCCGAAATGTTGAATTTTTTCAGGTATAATTTTATAAAATCAACTATCCGGGATTAAATCTTAAAATGGCAGATCATCAATATTGCTATCTGAAGTAGACGTAAATGTATCCAGCGGTTCAAGGTATTCTTCATTTTGAGGTTGTTGTGCCTGCCCGGCTAATACAGGTTCAATGCGCCATGCATCAAGATTTGTAAAGTAAGAAGTGCGGCCCTCTTTCACCCATTTATTTCCTCTTAAATTAAAATGTACTTTTATTTCATCGCCAACAGAAATAGGATCTATTATTTTTGTTTTGTCCTGTACACACTGAAATTTGATGTAATTGGTAATTGTTTTTCCGTTGAAGTCAACGGATTTTTCTACTACAAACTCCCTGCTTGAAAAAGTTCCTCTTAATACTGTTTCATATTTCTCCGTTAATTTTCCGGTGAAATCATATCCTTTTTTTTCATTTGAATCGTAACTCATGTCTGTTTATTTTTTTTTAAAGTTAAAGTCTATTATTTGAATGCTTTGTTTATAAATTGATAATGTCAAAAAATGTTTTGCACAATTGTAAAAATGGATTTTCTTAATTTTTCAGGTCGGCAAATGTGGTTATTTTTTTTATAAATTCCGATTGTTTTTTGAAAAAAAGGCTGCAAGTCAATGTGAGCAGTACTCTTAAAAATTAGAGCCCTGTGAATCATGGATAGAAATAAAATTTTCAAAATCCCTACTGTAATTCTAACGACAAAAACAAAGAATAAAAAATTTTTTTTTCAACAAATTCTATTGATATTCGCTGTCTTGCTGAAAGATATACAGGCACAATCGCCTTATTTTTTTTCATGATCTCTTGCCTGAAACGACATTCTAAATTAAATTAAAATAGTTAAGTAATAAAATGAATAATGCTTGCGAAACAGTTTGGAATAATTGTCTCAATATTATAAAAGATATCGTTGAGTGGCAGCATTATAAAACATGGTTTGAACCTATTAAACCAGTTTTGCTGAAGGATAAGGTTTTGACAATTCAGGTGCCAAGTCAGTTTTTTTATGAATATATAGAAGAGCATTATGTAAACCTTTTAGCTAAAACGTTGAAGAGAGAATTGGGAAAAGATGCGAGGTTGGAATATCGCATCATGGTGGATAGTGG
>JBBSSE010000220.1:0-5447 GCA_038242375.1 Chitinophagales bacterium | reverse complement strand
TACCTGTTTTAATTTTGCTTTATTAGTTTTGGTTTGAATGAAGTATAAGATTCTTCCAAAGGTTTGACTGCTGAAATAAGGTGATTCCGGATTGCCTACAAAGAAACATTTCAGATTTTTGTTTTTAAGGATCATTTTTTCAAAGCCCAGTGTTAAGGCAATCTTACGACATCGAACGGTAATGAAAAGATCTTCTACCTGCGGAGGAATAGCGCCAAAACGATCCGTCATTTCCTTATGTAAATCTTCTAATTCCTGTTCTGTATCACAATTATCCAACCTGGAATAAAGACTCAATCTTTCTGTGATGCTTTCCACATATTCATCAGGGATTAAAATTTCCAGATCCGTATCAATGGAACAGTCAGAAACAAAATCGTCCTGCTTTTGAATTTCTTCTTTAAATACTTCCCTGAATTCTGTTCGCTTCAATTCCCTGATAGCTTCATCCAGGATTTTCTGGTACATCTCAAAACCAATTTCCGCGATAAACCCACTCTGTTCACCACCAAGCATGTTTCCTGCGCCACGTATATCCAGGTCACGCATCGCGATTTGAAAGCCACTTCCAAGGTCGCTGTATTGCTCCAGGGTGGTCAGTCGTTTCCTGCTATCTGTCGTCAGTGTACTCATTGGCGGAGCCAATAAATAGCAAAATGCTTTCTTATTACTTCTTCCTACTCTTCCTCTCAACTGGTGCAAATCGCTTAGCCCAAAATGATGCGCATTATTGATGATGATCGTATTTGCATTCGGGATATCTACGCCGCTTTCAATGATGTTTGTACAAATTAATACATCGTATTTGTGGTCGATAAAGTCAAGGATGGTTTCCTCTAATTTTCCGCCATCCAATTGTCCATGAGCATAGGCAATACTTAGATCCGGGCACAATCCCTGGATCAGGTTTTTCATTTCTAATAAACCTTGCACACGGTTCTGAATAAAGAAAACTTGTCCACCTCTTTCTACTTCATAATAAATTGCGTCGCGAATAAAATCCTGGTCGAAAACATGTACTTCCGTTTGAATTGGCTGACGGTTTGGAGGCGGTGTATTGATTATACTCAAATCCCTTGCACCCATCAGACTAAACTGTAAAGTCCTTGGGATAGGCGTGGCTGTTAGTGTTAGGGAATCCACTGTGGTACGAAGTTGTTTTAGTTTCTCTTTCGCAGATACACCAAACTTTTGCTCTTCGTCAATGATCATTAATCCAAGATCCTTAAATTTTACATCCTTTCCCAATAGTGAATGCGTTCCTATAATGATATCAATTTTTCCTTCCTGTAATTTTTGGAAGGTTTCTTTTTTTTGTTTCGCGGTTTTAAAGCGGTTTATATAATCGACTGTTACGGGCATATCACTTAATCTGTCACTGAAAGTTTTAAAATGCTGATAAGCAAGAATAGTGGTTGGAACCAGTACAGCGGCTTGTTTGCCGTCAAGACAGGTTTTAAAGGCAGCGCGGATTGCTACTTCTGTTTTCCCAAAACCTACATCTCCACAAACCAAACGATCCATAGGCGAATCCTTTTCCATGTCATTCTTCACATCTATCACAGCTTTGCTCTGATCCGGCGTATCCTCATACATAAAAGAAGCTTCCAGTTCTGTCTGCATGTAATTGTCCGGTGCATGCGCAAATCCTTTCAAACTTTTCCTCTGGGCGTATAATTTTATAAGGTCAGTCGCAATATCCTTGACCTGTTTCTTGGTTTTAGCTTTTAATTTATTCCAGGTGTCACTTCCTAATTTGTTCATCTGAGGAACCGTTCCTTCCTTTCCGCTATATTTACTTATTTTATGTAAAGAGGATATGTTCACATAAAGCAGATCGTTGTTTTTATAAACAATTCTCACCGCCTCCTGCATTACTCCATTGGTATGGATCTTTTCCAAACCACTGAACACGCCAACACCATGATCTATATGGGTCACATAATCACCCGGCTGCAATTCCCGAAGCATTTTTAAAGTAAGTGCTTTGTTCTTATTAAAAGCTTGTTTTACCCTGTATTTATGATACCGCTGAAAAATTTCATGGTCTGTATAGCAGACCATTTTCAGGTCGTTGTCAATAAAACCTTCATGGATTGAAACAGGAATCGGAATGAAATTTATCTGTGTATCCTGGTCTGCAAAAATGGAATGCAATCTCTCTAATTGCTTTGGGTTTTCTGCAAATATGTAGATATTGTATTTCTTCGATTCATACTCCTTTAAATTCTGAATTAGTAATTTAAACTGCCTGTTAAATGCAGGTTGCTGAATGATGGAGAAATCAATTTTATTATCCCCGGAAAAAAATGGCCTGTTGCCAAATTCTACAATATTCCTTTCCTTTAATTGATTTTCTAAAACACCGGGACGAACAAAATCATTTACAGAAACCTTTCTTTTTTCATTCAATTCTTCCTCATCTTCCTGGCGGCTGTTAACGGAAGAGTGACGTCCGCTTAAAGAAGTAGATTGGCGACTTAAAGCCGATGCTTCCAGTCGGATCATTTCCTCCACATCTTCCAGTTCCTGTTCTATTCTCTCTTTAATAAATTCCCAGTTCTGGCACCAGACAATTGTATTTTCAGGTAAGAAATTCAATAACGAAACTTTTTCTCCGGTACCAAATTGCGTTTCAACATTCGGAATAATTTTTACCTCTGAAAGTTTTCGTTCACTTAACTGTGTTTCAGGATCAAATAACCGGATACTGTCTATTTCATTTCCGAATAATTCTATGCGATAAGGTTTTTCATTTCCGTAAGAATAAATATCTAAAATGCCGCCGCGGACAGCGAACTGCCCGGGTTCATACACGAAATCAGTCCGGATAAATCCATGATCAACAAAGCGGCCCAGTAATTCATCCACTTTTATATTTTCCCCTTTTTTAAAATGAATTATATTTTCTGTAAGTGATTTGGATAAAACAACTTTTTCAAAAAGTGCTTCCGGATAAGTAACCACCACTTTTTTATTTCCACCTGCACTGATCTTAGTAAGAGCTTCCGTGCGCAACATCACATGACTGGCATTCAGTTGGTGAAAATTCTTCTTAGTTTTAAAGGAGGAAGGGAAATAAAAAATATCTAAGGCACTGGTAATATTTTCAATAGTATTATGAAAATAAGCCGCTTCTTCAGAATCTCTTAAAATGATGAGGTGATTCAGTTGTGAAGTGGAGGAAAGGTTAAAAACAGCCGAAAAGATGAATTGGGAAGCACTTCCCTGAAGGCCTGAAAGATAAACGTGCTGGGGTGGAGAAAATAGTATCCTGTCCGCAATTGAAAAAATGCGGGAATCATTTGTATAATTATTCATCAACTCGTCCAGGTTCATCAGCTTCCTTTTCTAAAAGATGCAAAGGTAATCTTTTAAAATATTTAATGCAGCCAAGTAGTTGCGACCTTTTATATTATAACAAGACTTTGATTTAAAAGGAAACTTTTACCGGATGATCCCTATTTTAAAGATTTATACTTTTTCTTATCAAAAAACCATTGTATTTTACTGAAAAATTTCCTATGTCTGTATTACCCTGGCTTACTGGAACTGTTATTCAGGTAAAGAATGAAACCTACAATACCAGGCGCTATTTTATCCGGGTAAATAGTTTAAAATCGTTTGATTTTAAGGCCGGGCAATTTGTGACTTTAGATCTTCCTATTCATGAAAAACCCAATAAAAGATGGCGCAGTTATTCAATAGCAAGCTGGCCGGATGGCAGGAATGTTTTTGAATTACTCATCGTTTTTATGGAAGGAGGTTTAGGTACGACTTACATGTTCGAAGAAATCAAAGTAGGGTCAGAACTTACTTTCCGCGGGCCACAGGGAGTTTTTGTGTTGCCGGAGGAAATCAATAATGATCTCTTTTTTATTTGCACTGGTACAGGAATAGCTCCTTTCCGCAGTATGCTTAATTACCTTAATTTAAACAATGTCCCGCACAAAAAGATCCACGTTATTTATGGTTGCCGCACGCAAAAGGATCTTATGTATTTTGAGGAAATGAAATACCTTGAAAATAAAATGGAAAACCTGTTTTATATGCCCACACTTAGCAGGGAAGGCTGGACGGGTGCCACAGGATATGTACACAGCTTATATGAAGAGATTTGCCGTAAGGAAAATGAAACTTGTCTTGATTTGCAAAGCCTGAATCCCGCGGATTTTTATTTATGTGGATGGAAAGCAATGATTGATGACGCGCGGAGGAAAATAGTTGACCTGGGATATGATCGAAAGAGTATCCACTTTGAATTGTATGGATAAAAATGTTAGATTAGACTTTATAAGGTCAATAAAAAAACAACTGTTTATGAAAAAGAATTATCGCCGGGGACTGCTGATTTCAATAATGGTCATTGCTATTTCAGTTCTTAATTTTACGAATTTGGACAATTCAGAATGTATCCGGCCGATCCATATTGTGACACTTTTAATTTGTGGAATGGGAATAGGCGTTTTGCTGGTAAATCTTTTTGGGCTTTTGGCTAAGAGGGAGTAATAGACTTGAAAAAGCGGTATGTTTTTTTATTTGCAATTCATTTTGAACACAAAAGAGTATCCCTCAATCTGCGATTGAGGGATACAATATAAATTTTAAGAAATTTTCTCAAGAACCAGTTTCTTCACATCTGCCAAAGGAATTCTCTCTTGTGTCATGGTGTCCCTGTAACGAATCGTCACCATATTATCTTCTTTTGTTTGATGGTCGATGGTTACACAAAAAGGGGTGCCGATAGCATCCATTCTTCTGTAACGTTTGCCAATACTGTCTTTTTCTTCATAAAAGGTATGGAAACTTTGTTTGCATTCTTCCTGTAACTGCTTCGCTATTTCCGGAAGACCATCTTTTTTAACCAACGGAAGGATCGCTAATTTATAAGGAGCAATTTTTGCCGGAATTTTTAAAACAATCCTGCTGTCTTCGCTTCCATCTTCTTTTGTCCACTTTTCATTCGTATAAGCAGTGCTGATAATGGTGAGAAATAAACGATCCAATCCTACAGAAGTTTCTACTACATACGGAATGTAATTTCCATAAGGTTTGCCATCTTCTTTTAATTCGTTATCAAAATACTGTAATTTCTTTTTACTTAATTCCTGGTGTTGTTTCAGATCAAAATCAGTACGGGAATGGATACCTTCCAATTCTTTAAATCCGAAAGGAAATTCAAATTCAATATCTACGGCCGCGTTTGCGTAATGTGCCAATTTGATATGATCGTGATAGCGTAATTTTTCTGCAGGAATACCCAGGCTCATATGCCATTTCAATCTTTCTGTTTTCCAGTATTCATACCATTCCATTTCAGTGCCGGGACGAACAAAGAATTGCATTTCCATTTGTTCAAATTCACGCATACGGAAGATGAATTGACGGGCAACAATCTCATTACGGAAAGCCTTTCCTGTTTGAGCTATTCCGAAAGGGATCTTCAT
>JBBSSE010000219.1:0-5472 GCA_038242375.1 Chitinophagales bacterium | reverse complement strand
GATGTAGACGCGTTTGCTTTGGAAGCATTGAAAGAAAAAGCAAATGAGTATATTCCTCAATCTGCTGAAATGAAAAATGACATTATTGCTCATACAAAATTATTAGGACCTGGAGAAAGTGATACAATTACTTTCACTATTACAGAGCCAGGAGTTTATAAATTCATCTGTACATTCCCCGGACACCACGGAACTATGCATGGACAAATTGTTGTAGAATAATTTATCGTATTATATCTCAATGTAAAGGCAACCTCTGGTTGCCTTTTTTTTTACATCCAATGGAAACCAAATTTTTAATATTATTTTCGCCTGAACAAGAAGAGTTATTTTAATACCAACTGCGCATATTATCTACTTTCTTTTAAAGAAAAATAATACGAAACCAATGAGAATGATTTATTACTAACCAGCTTTTAATTTGCCCTCTTTTTTAATTTAAAATCACCGGGGACGGTAGAGATTATTTAAAATCATCTTAGTTTGATCCCCTTAAAATTGGCCCGCCCTTTTGCGGATGGGACTACCTGAATATAAGGATGAATTTAACGACTGAAAATATTTTACTGGTTGGATCTTTATTATTAATTGTAAGCGTGTTCCTTGGAAAGACTTCTTACCGGTTTGGTGTTCCTTCCCTGTTATTGTTTTTGGCCATTGGCATGCTTGCTGGGTCGGAAGGCATTGGAGGAATTAATTTTGATGATCCGAAAATTGCCCAGTTCATTGGTATTGTCGCACTGAATTTCATTTTATTTTCCGGTGGGCTTGATACAAACTGGGCCTCTGTGAAGCCGATTCTCTGGCAAGGAGTTGTTTTATCTACTTTAGGAGTGATGCTTACCGCCTTTATCGTGGGCACATTTGTTTGGTCAGTAACGGATTTTACTTTTTATGAAAGTATGCTATTGGGCTCCATTGTTTCATCCACAGATGCCGCGGCGGTATTTTCCATTTTGCGCTCTAAAAGCCTTGCTTTAAAGTACAATCTTCGTCCAACACTCGAATTGGAAAGTGGTAGTAATGATCCAATGGCGTATGTTTTGACGCTTGTATTTCTGACTCTTGTCATAAACCAGGACCAAAGTATTCTTGAAGTACTTCCCATGTTTTTTCAACAAATGATTTTGGGTGTCGTTGCCGGATTTGCTTTTGGTAAAGCAAGTAAATTTATCATTAACAAGATCAAACTTGACTATGAAGGATTATATCCTGTGCTGGTAATTGCATTGATGTTCGTGACATTTGCCGCTACCGATTTTGTAGGAGGAAATGGATTCCTGGCAATTTATATTAGCGGTATTTATTTAGGTAACCATGATCTGATCAATAAAAAGACAACGCTCAAAATGTATGACGGTCTTGCATGGCTTATGCAGATTATCCTCTTCCTGACACTTGGTTTACTTGTTTTTCCTTCACGTATAATTCCAGTTATTGGCATCGGAATGCTCATTTCCGTTTTTCTAATTATTGTTGCCCGTCCACTAAGTGTCTTTATAAGCCTTGTTTTTTTTAAGATGAAAATTAACCGGCGTTTTTATATTTCCTGGGTAGGATTGCGGGGAGCAGTTCCCATCGTATTTGCGACGTATCCTCTCCTCGCTGGCATTGAAAAAGCCGATATGATCTTTAATATTGTCTTTTTTATCTCGGTTACGTCTGTTCTGTTCCAGGGAACAACCATTCCCATTGTAGCAAAATGGCTCAAAGTAGATTTACCTATTCAAGCAAAACCGATTATTACACACGACAACCTCGCTTATGAGATTCCACGGACAGTTATGAGAAAGTTCCTGGTAGATACAAGTTGCCCTGTTGTAAATAAACAGATTGTTGATATTGGTTTTCCGGATACCGCTACGATTGCCTTGATAAAACGAAATAATGAATACCTGACGCCTACCGGCGCCACGATTATAGAAGCAGGAGATGCATTAATTGTATTAGCAACAGACCAGGCAAGCCTCGGAGAAGTAGGAGATTGCCTCGGGAAGGAAATAGGTGTTTAGAAAAGATTTGATAAAAGGCGGACAGTAAAAGCATTTTGATCAGTCTCATGCTATGACATTGCAGACTTATTTTTTTACGATTATTTTGATTTAGGTTTCCAATGGACTTATGATAGATCCTCTAAAAAATAACCTAAAAATAAAAAGTAATACCGCACCTAATTGATCTTAAAATCAACATCGAAAATGAAAGTATGAAGGAATAACAGGACATCATTTAATTGCTCACTTCCTCCTCCTCCTCTTCATTTTCAATAATGTAACTCCCTTTTCCCCGCTTGAAAAAATAATAAAAAGGAATTCCGCTAACCATTAGCCCCAGCCCGATCAATGAGAGTTTTGGCTGGGTAATAAAAGTAGATATGAGCAGCCCTGTCGAAACTAATATAAAGATCACTGGTGCCCAGGGATAAAAAGGTACTTTTTGTTTAATGATTCCTTTCCTCTTCATCTTAATAAGTCCGACAGCAAGCAGACTATAAAAAAGAAAGCTCGCAAAAATGGACATATCCGTGAGTCTGTCGAAGGTGCCGGAAAAAACTAATACAATGCTCCAGATCATTGAGTAAAGTAACGCCATGTAAGGTGTTCTATAAACAGGATGCACCTTTGCCGCATTTCGAAAAAAAGCCTTCTCCTGAGCCATCCTGAAATAAAGACGGGCATAAAAAATAACCAAAACATTAAGTGTGCCGAAGGAGCTAAGCATAATGAGAAATGAAATTATTTTTTTACCCGAATCCCCCATTATTTTTCCAGCCATTACTGTGGCAGCAATATTATTTTCATCCAGGGCAGCTATCTGTTCTAATCCCAACGTTTTGATATAGGTGTAGTTTATCAACAGGTATAAAAACATAACAATTCCTACACCGGCGATCACGGCCAAAGCGACATTACGCTTCGGGTTTTTTATTTCGCCTGCTATATAGGCCACATTTGTAAAACCATCATAAGCCCAAAATGCGCTAAGCATGGCAGCAAAAAAAATACTGATTATTCCGGAACTTCTGGCTTCCATATCCGTAATGGGAAGATTATTTTCATGTGGGGAAACAAAGAATAATCCGGCAATGATCAATAAAAGTATTCCGATGATTTTAGCCGTAGTAACAATATTATTCAATAAAGTTCCTTTCTTTATTCCATAGAAGTTGAGCCAGGTAAGGAGGGCTATGGTCCCAACTGCAAAAAATTTTATTCCTGAGTCGGCAAAAGGATATATGAAATTTCCAACAGAAATGTCTTTATAAGAATCTAAAGGATTTGGAAGAGGAATGAGGGTATGAACCGATTGGGCAAAAATAAAACCCACAGCAGCAAGTGAGCCGCTTAAAGAAATAATAAATCCGGTCCAGCCGGATAAAAAGGCAAGAAAGCTACCGAAACACAGACGCATATATTCATAAATGCCTCCGGAAGTGGTCGTTAATTTAGAGAGACCCGCAATAGTAAAAGCGCCAAAGAGAGTAATGATACCAGCTGCTACCCAGGCTCCCAATATATAGGTTTCATTCAGGCCTGTCTGTGCCATCGGCACTATTTTTTTAAAGACTCCCGTTCCAATTAAATTTCCGGCTACCAGTAAAATGGCTGTTGTTGGTCCAATCACCCTTTTGAGGGGAATTTTGGTTTGGTCCACACCTCCATTGGTTTCTTTCGTCATGCAGTTATTTATATTTTCCTCATTAAAGGCAATTTCAAAATAATATTACCAAACCCGGTTATTCCTTTTGTTGTGATCGCATTTCCAGAATATATTTTTGTTGTACTACTGTAAAGATGATCATAACCGGTGATTGTTTAATCCTTATCTTTTTCCGCATATTTTATTTGCCACTCCCGGAATTCTTCCGGGGACATCTTGTTCATTTTATTTAATAAAAAAGCTGTGATCGCCCATATTTTTTGATCATCATGTGTGGGCCCAAATGCTGGCATAGCCGTAAATTTAATTCCATTTTTTATAACCCAAAATGCTTCTGCCGGTTCAGGCATATCATCAGATTTATAAAACTTTGGAGGGGCAGGAAAAAGCCCCTTTGATAATTCATCCGGATTAATGCCCGGCCCTCCGTGACAGGTAGTACACATCTCATTGTAATGAACAAATCCTATTTTATATAAAGCAGTATCTGCCAGATCAGGAACCTTCATATCCTTAATTCTTTTACGAATGGAGCGGTCTTTTACAGTGCTAAATACCTTTGTTAGAAACGCATTATCCGAGGTCTGGGCAATATTATTACTCCCGGAATAAATATAAATGATTCCCACAAGGACGATAACCAGCAATGTAATGATTACGTTTAGAATTTGCTTTTTCATGATGGCTGATTTTTACTTAAAATTAAACCCAATATGGGTATAGGAGAAAATATAATTTTCTTTTAATTTTAAATCCTCTGGTGAGGGATTCAGTTTGCGGGGTAATCGATTGGTCAATTTTAAAAACCAGGTGATCTTAAATGGATTTCCAACTTTTAAACAAAAGGAAATTTAATTAAAAATTCGTTTATCCGACTTCTTTCATTTGATCTATTCCTGCTTTTTTTAAAAGACAAGAACTTTTTAAAGACAAATCCTGAATTTAATTTTCATAACGGTTACAAATCATTGTTGTCCGATTAAACTATTGAAACCTTTAACTGCACTGATAAGCCTCACCCCAACCCTCTCCAAAGGAGAGGGAGCCGAAACCCTTACTGGAAAGAGATTTCAAGCAATTACTTATTTTTACGCGGACAATACTGGTTACAAATATCTCAACCACAATTTTTCTTTGTGGCCATCTTTATTTTTCCCACGTCATTTGCATACAGGATACAATATCACACTTATGATTCAAAGATTATTTAGAAATAAATCAATTATTTTTGCAGATTAGATATTGGATATCTAATCTGCAAAAAATATGGTTAATAGAATAGCATTGCTCAAGTGATTAGCTGGAAAAACCTGGAAGAAATTCCACTTTAAATATTCCATTAATTGGGATGGTCAATTTTAAAACTATAGCAGTGAGTTCATGAACGATATAGCATTTACATTTGGTATAATATGCAGTCATGGATATATGCCAGGTAGGCGGCCCCACAGTATTCCAAGATTCGATGTTTCATTATAATTTTTCTTAACTTCACTAATAAATTCGTTTGTATGAGTAATCTATTAGAAAGAATAACTATTGTACCTGGTTTGTGCGGTGGCAAACCTACCATAAGAAGTATGCGCATGACGGTTAGTATGATATTGGAACATCTTTCAGCCGGGGATACAATTGAAGAAATTTTAGAAGCTTTTCCATTTTTAGAAAGAGAAGATGTATTGGCAAGCCTTTTATATGCTGCCAGGTTAACGGAATTATCGCCTGTATCCAGTTCTGTGTTAGTACAACATGCTTCATGATTTATTTTGTTGATATTAATTTACCTAAAGAATTTTCTTTTTTTCAAACAGG
>JBBSSE010000218.1:0-5472 GCA_038242375.1 Chitinophagales bacterium | reverse complement strand
CCGGTCTGACCTACGGTGCCGACCTAGACCTGGCACATGCGCTGCTAGTTGTCCGACCTTCCGACAGCCACGTTTATAGAATATTCCAAAGTGTTAGTGTCATCCGGTATTTCTTCACCTCTTTCTTGCAATTCCTCAATATAAAGCTCGATAGCCACTTTGGCCATTACAAATAGCGTCATCTATATTCTCACCATAAGTAATGCAGCCTGGTAATACCGGAACAGTCGCCGTAAACCCGGAGTCTCCTTCTTTGTGCAAATGTATTTTGAAAGTGTACATATAATATAGGTATTTCACCCCGGCTAATTTAAATAACGCAGGGTGAATTATAATTGAAATAATATAAAAATCTTGTTATCTTCAATTATTCAATCAATAATTATTAAAATATCAATCCATGATCAAATTCAGCGAATTAAGAAAAGGTAATTATGTATTAGCAGAAAGTGATGGCCAGGCGTGGCAAGGTGAGGTAACGGACTTTAATCATGATGAAAAAGAAATAAGTGTCAACAATGGAATTCAGGATTTCTGGTTTAAAGCAGAAAATTTATATCCTATTCCCGTTGATGAGGCGCGTCTTCTGAAAATGAATTTTAAAAAAGTAGTTAATGAAGATGGTACTGTGAAATATATGAAAGATGCCTTCAGAATATTAACTCCAAGGCAGGATGAGTTTGCGCAGTATGAAATTTGGTATAGAAACGAAAAAAGACAAATTCTTGAGCCGATATATCTTCACCAGTTACAAAATCATCATACGGAAATGACGAAAGTGCACTTAACCAATGCGCTTGTCTGATCTATTTTAAATCCGATGATTTAAGCGTGGTGGATAAATCTAATTTTTCAACTACACCCATGTAATTCAAATTTAATTTTGAGGTATTTTCAATTAAGCCATAGTTGGGAGCATAGTAACTATGTATAGCACTAGTTAAGGCTGAAGCCGGAATCAGATCAGAAGTAATCGTCGTAGATACATGTATTACATTTTGATAGGTTTTGCCATTCACAATTCTGGTCAGGGAATTTTCAACAATCGTATTTGTGATTTTTGTCGGTAGCTGGATTCTATCTACCACAATATTTTCACTTTGTGACCAGCTTGTACCTGGCGTTAGGCCGGTTTTTAGATATAACCGTTGAAATGTTTTTGATTCACCGCCCGGGATTGTATCAAATTCATAATACTCCTTTCCGCTTAAGTTCAGGTAGCGGTTTACATTATTGGATACACCATATATATGGTAAGGCCTGTTGCTGATTGTCGTGTCCCTGTTTGTAGAGGTGATCGTATAATCAGATTCCGACGTAGCTGACCCGGACGAGTTTATTTCATGATATACCCAATTGCTTCCGGAAGTGGTATTTATATAGTTCATATTTTCCTGGGGATTATCAGGTGTTTTTTCATCCTTTTTACAGGAAGATAAAAGAAACAGAACAGGTAGCGCCATGAATAGTATCGTTCTCATATTTTGGGAGTTTAGAGGTAAATGTAGAAAATTATTATTTAGAATAAAAGGAATGGATTAGTTTTGCACACTTATTTACAGAATATAACGGCGTCGCAGATAAAAAAATGTGTCAAAACAAACTATTTTAAGAAATAGTTAGCAAGTTTTGGTAAATTGATTGATTATTTTTCCCAAAATTAAATATTTAATCTTATCTTTGCGCTCCCAAAAACAGTATGGCCAAGCAAGCACTAATAAAACAAGACGGAACAATCCTGGATGCCTTATCCAACGCTATGTTCAAGGTTAAACTTGAAAACGGGCACGAAATTCTGGCGACCATATCAGGTAAGATGCGCATGCATTATATCAGAATTTTGCCGGGAGATAAAGTAGGAGTTGAAATGAGTCCTTACGACCTTTCAAGGGGACGAATCATTTTCAGATATAAATAATTAAGCGAAAAGCAAACAAAAACAAATAAAAGTAATAGAAATGAAAGTAAGGGCAGCAATAAAAAAGAGAAGCGTTGATTGCAAGATCGTGAGGAGGAAAGGAAGACTTTATGTTATTAACAAAATGAATCCGCGCTTTAAACAAAGACAAGGATAGTATTCCTGTTCCCATAGGGAAAGAAAATAAAATTAAACATTAAAAAAGACACATTTTTATGGCGCGTATTGCCGGTATAGATTTACCAAAAAACAAAAGGGGAGAAATAGGACTTACTTATATATTTGGTATAGGTCCATCAACTGCCCGTTATATATTAGAGAAAGCAGACGTTGATGTGAACAAGAAAGTGAATCAATGGAATGATGAAGAACAAACTGCTATCAGAAATATAATCAGCTCTGAGTTTAAAACAGAAGGAGCTTTACGTAGTGAAGTTCAAACTAATATTAAACGTTTGTTGGATATCGCTTGTTACCGTGGTTTAAGACATCGTAAAGGATTGCCTTTGCGTGGTCAACGTACCCGGACGAATAGCCGCACCCGTAAAGGAAAGCGTAAGACAGTTGCCGGCAAGAAAAAAGTCGCTAAGAAATAAAAAATTTGACGTTGAGTTGTCCGCATAATGCAAGCAACTCAACGTTTGTTTTTATAAGGCTTCTATTTTGAATCCCAACCAGATATCTAAAAGCCGGAAGTAGGAAAGGGTTCGGTTCCGTTAGGATGACAGAATTTTTAACGGGATACATTTTTAAAGATTACCTAAGAATTTATTTATGGCAAAATCAAATGCGAAAGCATCTTCAAAGAAAAGAATCGTAAAAGTAGAAAACTACGGCGATGCGCACATTGTTGCGAGTTTCAACAACATCATTATTAGTTTGACCAACAAATCGGGTCAGGTTATTTCCTGGTCATCTGCTGGTAAAATGGGCTTCAGAGGTTCTAAAAAGAACACTCCTTACGCAGCTCAGATGGCCGCCGCGGATGCAGCTAAAGTTGCATTGGATGCTGGTTTAAAGCGTGTTGATGTATTTGTGAAAGGACCAGGATCAGGACGTGAAGGTGCGATCAGATCTTTATCTCAATCAGGTATTGAAGTAGTCATGATCAAAGACATTACTCCATTACCACACAATGGTTGCAGACCTCCAAAAAAGAGAAGAGTATAATTTGATTTTAGATTTTGGATTTACGATATCGGATTAGAATCTGTAACGGGGAATCTAAAATTTACAATTTTTTAATAATTTAAGGTAGAATTTGGTTTGTGATTTAAATTAAATCTAAAATCGTAAATCTAAAGTCTGCAATTTTTAACCGGGTGTTTCATTAATTTTTGATTTTTAATGATGAAACACCGACACTAAAAAATCAAAATTTACATTATGGCTCGTTACACAGGACCAAAAACAAAGATCTCCAGAATATTCGGAGAGCCAATCATCGGAAACGGAAAATGGTTAACTAAGAATAGTAACCCTCCGGGAATGCACGGAGCAGCACGTAAGCGCAAAAGCCTTGGTGAATATGCTCTTCAACTTCGCGAAAAGCAAAAGGCAAAATATACTTATGGCTTATTAGAAAGACAATTCCTGAACACATTTAATGAGGCTGTAAGCCGTAAAGGTGTTACAGGTGAATTATTGATCATTCTTTTGGAAGCACGTCTGGATAATGTGGTTTACCGTATGGGTATCGCTCCAAGCCGTTCAGCCGCACGTCAATTGGTATCTCATAAGCATATCACTGTAAACGGTGATGTACTTAATATACCTTCATACTCTTTAAAGCCGGGTGATGTAGTTGGTATTAAAGCTAAAACTGCTCATAATAAAAACCTGACTGATATTTTCAGACCTAAAAATCCAAAATTTGGCTGGTTAGAGTGGAATGAAGCAAACATGCAGGGAACTTTTATTACTTATCCTGAAAGAGAGCACGTACCCGAAAATATCAAAGAATCACTTATCGTTGAATTGTACAGTAAGTAATTGATAGAACAGGGGAAGTTTATTTTTTAAAATCATTTAAATTCAAATACATAATGGCCATTTTAAATTTTGTAAAGCCTGACAAAATCGTTCTGCAGAAAAGTACAGACTTTGAAGCACAATTTGAATTCCGTCCTTTAGAGCCGGGATATGGTGTAACAATTGGTAATGCCTTACGCAGAGTATTGCTTAACTCACTTGAAGGGTATGCGATAGTAGGTATCAACATTGCCGGCGCTGATCACGAATTTGCTACAATCAAGGGTATTACAGAAGATGTAACGGAGATTATTTTAAACCTGAAACAAGTTCGTTTTAAAAAGAAAACAGACCAGGATTCAGGTACAGAGAAAATCAGTTTGTCTTTAAAAAACAAATCAGAATTTACAGCCGGAATGATCGGGGAAGCTTCTGCAACTTATGAAGTAATGAACCCGGAATTGCTTATTTGCACAATGGACAGTTCCGCTAAATTAGATATAGAAATTACTATAGCTAAAGGACGTGGATATGTACCTGCTGATGAAAGCAAAGAGAAAAGTTCACATTTTGGTTACATTTCTGTTGATGCGATTTATACTCCCATCAAGAATGTAAAATACACCATCGAAAATACACGGGTTGAACAAAGAACTGACTTTGAAAAACTCATAATGGAAGTGATCACGGACGGAACGATTCATCCGGAAGAAGCAGTAAAACAAGCTTCAAGGATTTTGATCCAGCATTTGATGATCATCACAGATGAGAACATCACTTTTGATAATAAAGAAGAAAAGAAAGAAGATCTTGTAGATGAACAAACGCTGCAAATGCGTAAAGTATTGAAAACTCCTTTGGAAGATCTTGATCTTTCTGTAAGAGCTTTTAACTGCCTGAAAGCAGCTAAGATCAATTCTTTAAGCGAACTGGTTCAGTACGAGCAGGAAGACCTGATGAAATTCAGAAACTTTGGTCAAAAATCTCTTAGTGAGATTGAGCAGGTTTTGAATGACAGAGGCCTTGGATTCGGAATGGACTTAGGTAAGTTCAAATTGGACGACGAAGCATAATAATATAACAATCATACATACCCTGTAATTCCTGACACGGTACAGCGGTCAAAAAAAAACAAAGTCATGCGCCACGGAGATAAAGTAAATAATTTAAGCAGAACAAAGAGCCACAGAAAGGCATTATTGATCAATTTAACTTGCCAGTTATTTGAATACAAGAAGATAGTGACCACTTTGGCAAAAGCAAAAGCTCTTCGCACTTATGCAGAGCCTTTAATTACAAAAGCAAAAGAAAACACGACTCACCAGCGTCGTATCGTATTTAGCCGTTTGCAAAATAAAGAAGCGATCAAAGAATTATTTGATGTAATCAGCCCAAAAGTTGGAAACCGTCCTGGTGGATACACAAGGATTATCAAACTTGGTAGAAGGCATGGTGATAACGCTGAATTGGCCATGATTGAATTAGTAGATTATAACGAGATCTACGGTAAAGGAATAGGAGAAGCAGAAACTGCTGCTAAGAGAACACGTAGAGCAGGTAGAACTAAAAAAGCAGCTACTGAT
>JBBSSE010000217.1:0-5482 GCA_038242375.1 Chitinophagales bacterium | reverse complement strand
TTTAAAAATCCGTTTAATCACCTGGTGACTCTTAAAAAAATAGAGAATATATCTTTCTGCTTCCTTGATTCTGAATTCAGATAAGGTAGCAATTTCGACCAATTTATTTACCACCTGTGTGGCAGAGTGATGTGCTTTAATATAATCAAAGGATTTTCTGGATTTTTCAATTTTGTAAGTAGGATCTTTTTGCCAATCGGTAATAATTGTTTCTAAGGCTATTCCTTTTTCTAAAGGAAGTTTATCAATATTTTTACCGAGGCTATAATTTTCAGTTTCATAAAGCCACCTGTAGGCATAATCTTCCGGAAACTCTTCCTTGGAGTAATCGACTAAAATAGTGGGAATGCCCAGTTTGGCAGCTTCTAATGCGGCAGTGCCCATAGCAAAATGCAAATCAGAATTATTAAGTAAAAAATTGTCAATTTCAGATGGAAGCATATTTTCGATAATGTGAATCGAAAAATGCTGTCTTTTAGTAAAGGAATCTATATCAATGAATTTATATAAGGCTTCTGAACTGTCGACTACAATAGTAAAATGGATTGGAGTTTGGTTGCATTCAATTTTTGCGCAATCTTCTAGAATTTTTTTTAAGGGCATCATTTTCCAATCTACTGCCCTTCCTATATATGTTAGCTTGAGGGTAGTCGAAGGATCTTTTCTATCATCGATAAATAAATTTTGATTGCTGCATTTAACTGGAATTGGTAGATATACCGGAGAGTTTAAATGAAGCGAAAAATGGTTTTTTAAATTTATAACTCCTGTGTCGTCCATGAAAATGAGACTTTTTTTCATTAATAATTTCTGCACTAATTTCTTTCCTAAAAAAGGAAGTTTTATTCCAAATTTGTAATCACTTATGTTGGAAATAAAATCATTTATATCATAAAAAACAAACCGTGGATTTACTTTAAAAAGGTGTTTGTAAATTTCCAAAAATTTAGCTCCAATAAAGATATCAGTTGAAAATATATACTGATCTATTTCTTTCCAATTAAACGTATTCAGATCAATCAGAGAAACTTCAATCCCATCTTTTTTTAGTTCATTTATCACAAGACCATCGGAATAATTTAATAAAACCACTTCATAGTTTTGCTCTGCTAGCTCCCTGATCAAAGTCAACAAAAGAGTTGTATAACCTCCTTTGATGTCTTTATATCCTAAATAAAAGCAGAATCTCATGTTGATTAATTATATAAAAGGCCTAAGTTCATTTAAACTTATTAAGAAACGGATAAAGTGCCTGACTTATTGAATACTTAATTATTAAATATTATTTTACTCTGCTTGTAACATTATTTCTCTCACATCTTCTCATATTCCTCTATCAACCTTTCCACTATTTTATTACTATCATGTATATCTTCAACGAACTTCCTGGACGCCTTCCCCATTTCCGGTAATTTTTCCCTGTTTTTAATTAAATCCAAGATAGCCTCATAAATATTATCGGGATCAGCATGAATGATGGGAATTTGGGCCGCATAATCAATGTGTTCAAAATAGGATTGCCGGATAGCACAAATAACAGGACGGCCCAAAGCCATTGCCTCAATAGAAGCCGTACCATACCATCCTCCCATGATCTGGTCTATAAAAATATCGCATTTTTTATATTCCTCCTTGAGCATATCATGCGTCATGTTTTCGACCAGGTTTAACTTAATTGGGTAGCCTTCGCTGATCAGTTTTTCAATCGCCGCCAGGATATAATCTGTGCCTTTAAATCCCCTGTTAGTCGGGGCGTGCATGATTTCTAAAACTTCATTTTTCGGGTGTTCAATAAATGAATAACTTTCTATGTCAATTGCCAGTGGAAGTACGCTTGACCCCGGTACAAATTCAGAATAACAGGGTGCACAAACAAATTTTAATTGGATATATTTTGATTCAAACGCCAATCGTTTTTCATTTTGCTCATCATATAAAACCGGATCCCTGTCGCCCATAAAACCGGGCATGTTTGTCCACTTATATTTTTTTACAGAAATTTTATATCCCTGAATCTCATTTCCTAGATAATGCATGAGTACTTTTTTACCAAAAAGCTTGTATAACGGAAGATCCAATTGTTTGGGGAGGAGTGTTGTTCCATAATAAAAATGGAAGGTGTTGTATTTAAAAAAATAATAGCCGCCTTTTGACCAGTTCACAAAACGGTTTTTCCATTTTTGGAAAAAATTTCCGCCTTCTTTAAGCTCAACATCAATAATGCGTTGGTACTTGTCTCCAAAAGCAACGGATATTGCATCGATACCATGCTCTCTTAATCCCTTTGCTAAAATGCCGGCTTGAGTTCCGTAATTTACCAGTCCGTGAAATACGTTTAATTTTCTTTTTTTATTCATTTTATTAGAATGCAATTGAACCATTTGTTTGATATTAAACTGCCATTATTTACTGAATCTCTTTTTCATTATAAACCACATTAAAATCCAATACACACCATAATTTATGCAAAATGAATAGGTAGCACCGATTATTCCGTATTGATTCATAAAATAATATGATAGCGCAACATAGGAAATAGAGAAGAGTATTTCTGTAATGATGTAAACCTTAGTCATGGCCTTGGCTATCATTAAAAACGCCAATAACCAACTGCCAATCTTAAAAAAATCACCTAAAAGTTGAAAGGTAAATAGTGGTTTCATGGGCAAAAAATCCGGGGTAAATAATATATGAATGATTAAATCTCTAAAAAGCCAGATTAAAAAAGCAATGCCTCCGACAGCAGGTAAAATTATTTTATATCCGTTGAAGATCTCTTTTCTTAATTCTGATTTGGTACGGATTTCAGAAAGTCGTGGCATATAATAAACAGCGAGAACAGACGTAATAAAACCCAGGTAATAATCAGATATTTTTGTAACTGCCTGCCAGTAACCTGCATCCGCAACTGAAAATTGAACAATAATTCGTTCCCTGACTAATATTTGCATAGACGGCACCACAAAACCACTTACAATAGCCATTAAAGAAAAAGCAGAAAGCATTTTGACCACTTTCTTATCCAATGATTTGAAGTTTGGTTTCCACTTTATACCAAGCTTTTTGAAAATAAAGATATTAATAATAAAAATGATCACGGCGGTGGCGGTACTGGCAACAAGCACTCCTTCCAGTCCAAAATTATACGCTGCAATAACGGTGACAGATACACCGATCAGGGAAGAGCAAATATTGATAATCGTAAATTTCCTGATTTCTTTTAATCCATTTAAAATAGCTGAAAACAGGTTATTAAATGAAATGGCCATTGTGAAAAGACCGAATAAAAAATAGACTATCCAAAAGTCTTTGGTCTTAAATGCAGCTTCAGATAAATAACCACTTGTACTCATTACAAAAAGTGAAATGAGCAAAGAACTGACAAAAACGATCAGGAAGGCATTTGTGATGATTTGCTGGATTTTTTCGGGATTCCCTCTAAATTCTGCAAGATATTTAACTACTCCGGCGGTTATGGCCGCCGTTGCAAGCATGGATAATATTGCGGTAGTATTTTGAAACTGCCCTACTAATGCGATGCCTTCAGGACCAATTTTTACAGCAACAACTTTTACAACGATAAATCCGCTAATAAAATTAATAGCAGTTGATATGGAAGTGTAGGCACTTGTTTTTATTAAGTTCACGAATTGCGGTATTTCTTTTATTCAGACGGCCTTTTGTTAAAGTTGATTTTCAAAAAACAGTTTGATCTTTTCGGAGATATAGGTTATTTGTTCTTTTTGCATCCCCGGCCAAACGGGCAAACTTAAACAAGTATTGGCAATCTCTTCTGCTATTGGAAAGTCTCCTTTTTTAAAACCAAGATGTTGATATGCTTTTTGCAAATGTGGCGGAATGGGATAATGTATTAGAGTTCCGATTTCATGGTCAGCCAGGTATTTTTGAAGTTTATCCCGATATTGTGTGCGAACGACATATAGATGGTAAACATGAGTTGCATCTTTTTGAACAGCGGGCAAAACCAGATCTCCTACATTTTTTAATTCTTCATTATACCAGGATGCAATTTCCTGCCTTTGGCCAGTCCATTGGTTTAAATATTTGAGTTTTATAGAAAGAAAGCCAGCCTGGCATTCATCCAGCCGCATATTAAAACCAATTACTTCGTTGTGATATTTTTTTTGGGAACCATAATTTCTAAACATGCTTGCTTTTTCAGCTAAAGAAGCATTATTCGTTGTTATTGCTCCTGCATCTCCCAGAGCTCCCACGTTTTTGCCGGGATAAAAACTGGTTCCATTGATATCGCCCCAACTCCCTGTTAATTTCCCCTCGAAGGAAGCACCTTGTGATTGAGCGTTGTCTTCCACAATAAACAAATTGTGCTTTTTGGCAATTTGCGTGATTGATTCCATTTCGCAAGCCTGTCCGTATAAATGTACCGGCATAATGGCTTTTGTTTTTGGAGTAATTACTGCTTCGAGATTTTCCGGATTAATATTGTAAGTATTGATATCGGGTTCTACAAATACCGGTGTGGCTCCTACATATGAAATCGCCAAAGCACTGGCAATGTACGTATTTGAAGGAACGATTACTTCATCTCCTTTGCCTATACCCAAAACTTTCAAAGAAAGATGTAATGCATCTAATCCATTGCTTACGCCTATGCAATGTGATACATCATTAAAATCTGCGTATTCCTGTTCAAACATTTTAATTTGTTCTCCTAATACATACCATGCATTATCAAAAAACTGTTCAAATGATGAAAGTATCTCTGATTTTATTTGCTTATTCGAAGGTTCAAATGAAAGAAAGGGTATTTTCATTTTTCTAATGTAATTTAATTTTGTAGAAATCATTAACAACAGCCCGTCCACCCATCATCTCTTTTTGAAGGATCAGGCCTTCATTTAATAATTTCCCCTCTTTTTCATTAGAAATCCCGAAACTAAAATATTTGTGGCTTTTAAAAAGGTCATTTATAAGATTGAAGCTGATAAAATCAAGTGCGCCGGATTTTCGTCCTGCCTCTGAATTAGCCATGTATTGAGTATGAACCGTATTGCCATAATCATAAGTTACAATGCCGGCTAATAAATCATTCTTTAATCTTGCTTCAAACAAACGGATTTGTTTAGGAAAATTCTTTTTTAATAAATGAATTTCCTCTAAAGTATGTACTGGCTTAGCGTTGAACTTGAATAGTACTTTTGTCAGCAATTCCCAATATTCAGAAAAATTTTCATTCTCAATAATCTCTATGCCTTCTTTCAGGCATTTTTTAACAGCCTGCCTTTTAGTTTCTGAAAATCTGATTTTATCTGAAATTTCCACTACTGATGATACGTCCCGTCTGTATAAAATAGCGTTGTGTCGAAAAAGAGCGTACAAATCTTCCTGCGAGGGATATTCTTGAAAGATATGTGAAATCGCTTTGTAATCTATTTCCAGGATACCTCTGGATTTATAGTAGTGAATTATTGCATCAAAAATGTCAAGACATTCTACAGTT
>JBBSSE010000216.1:0-5484 GCA_038242375.1 Chitinophagales bacterium | reverse complement strand
TTTCAGGATCAAGAATATCACTTTAGGGTACAATCTGGCCCCTCAAATACTGGATCGAGTTGGGCTAAAACAAGCACGGGTTTATGTATCCTTCGAGAACTTTATCACTTTTGATAATTTACGTGGATTACCGATTGATCCCGAGGCAATTTCCGGGTATTCAATGCTAAGCGGCAATTATAATCTTGGTCGTACAGGAGCTTCTAATCCTACTTTTAAAATTGCCTCTGTTGGGCTTAATGTATCATTATAAAAAATACAAACATGAAATATATATATTCGTTCATAATAGCATGTATAGCCATAACTTTTGTTGGCTGTAATAAATTCCTGGAAAGGCCTGCGATCACAATAGTTACAGACGAAACTGCCTGGGAAAATGAAACAAACCTGAGATTGTACACCAATAAATATTATCCCGGCTTCTTTACAGGCTATGGAGTAGGTTTTGGTTATGGTGGCGCTCTCATGGGGTATCAGTTCAGCGATGATGTGTTCCTTATGGGCAACCAGGGTAATTTTGGGCGTTCAGTTCCAAATAGTGGTATTTGGGGAATGGGGACGCTTCGTTCCATTAATACGATGATTGACAGAATGGAAACCAGGATGAAAGATAAATTAGATTCGAAAGCATTTGATCACTGGATGGGCATCGCCCGCTTCTTTAGAGGGTTGGAATATTCTGAATTGGTAACGCGTTATGGTGATATTCCTTATTACGATCATGTAGTAAGTGATGTAGATAAGGATGATCTTTACAAACCTCGAACACCACGTAATGAAGTAATGGATCATGTGTATGATGACCTGAAATTTGCATTGGAAAATGTGAGAGTTTCTGATGGTGATCAATATTTAAATCGGTATTCCGTAGCTGGCTTTGTATCAAGAGCTGCGCTTATCGAGGGCTCATGGCAAAAATATTATTATAACAATAATGAGCGCGCCAGGAAGTTTTTTGAACTGGCAGAAGAAGCATCAAACATAGTCATTTCCAGTGGCAAGTTTAATATCGAGACAGATTTCAGAACATTGTTTACTTCAAATACTTTGGCAGGAAATAAGGACGTTGTTTTTTATCGCCATTATGATGCTGCGGCAGGGCTTACTCACGCTGTTGCATCAAATAATAATCTGGCTGAAACAGTGGGATTTGGTCCCACTACTGATCTGATCAAATCTTTTCTTTGTGTTGATGGAAAAGCCTGGCAGAATTCAGCCGAGGTTGATGCGTCGGATTTTACCTTGTCAAATATGATCAAAACAAGAGATTCCAGGCTGGAAGCAACATTTTATGAGAAACCAAATAACAGAAACAGGGCTTCCTATTGGTACATCAATAAATTTCTGCCAAGAAGTGTTGCTAATTCTGTAGCTGCCGGTAACAACCCCCCACCCGAATTTGCTGGCGATAAAAATGAAACAGATTATCCTGTATTCAGATATGCAGAGGCATTACTAAACTGGATCGAAGCAAAAGCGGAACTTGGAAACGTAAGTCAGGCAGATATTGACAGGTCTGTCAATAAGATCAGGAACAGACCCCTTGCAACAGAAGCTATTGCCAGAGGAGTGAAGAAAACTGCTGCATTGGATCTGGGTATGTTACCAAATGATCCGGCAAGAGATGCAGATGTAACGCAATTATTGTGGGAGATCCGCCGGGAGCGTCGTATGGAGTTTGCCTTTGAATATGGTCGCTATGAGGATTTAAAGCGCTGGAAAAAGTTGGAGAATATGGAAACGGATCTAAACCCGGACCTTTTATCGGGTGGATGGGTAAATTTCCCTACCGAATTATCAGGTGAATTGATCAGCAGCAAACAAGGAGTGATATCTGTTGTAGACATGACCGGAAATATCATTGTGTATGAAGGTTCAAATAAAGCAGCTATGAAAGGATTTTATCGGGGTACAAATACTGGGGCCAGGTTTCCTTTCCTAAATCAGCCAAATGTAAATCCTTATTTATCCCCTGTAGGTAAATCGCAGATGGATGATTATAAGGATAAAGGATATATACTAAAGCAAACCGAAGGGTGGCCGCAGGATTAATCTGTCTAAACTGAATTCTTAAAGAATAAAATTTAATAAAAATGATAAAAAATATTTTAAAATACTGGATGATTATTGCCTCCGTCATGTTGGTATCCGTCTATTCCTGTAAAAAGGATTTTCCAAAGAATATAGAATCTGGTGATGCAGTGGAACTAAAGTCCATCAAGATAGTGAGTGGTGGTGCCGCTGGAAATGAAGTGGTAGAAGGCATTATAGATGAAAATAAAAAAACAGTTTCCTTTCCAAGATTGGACACTTTAACGGATTTTAATAAGTTGCGCTTTGAAGCCGTTATGTCTGATGGTGCTAAACTGGATAAAGAATCCTATGTATGGGAATACGGAGTAGGAGCATCTTCCAAAACAAATGTGATCAAAGTTGTCAATAAAAAAAGGTTTCGTGAGTACCTGGTAACCATTCGTTTAATGGTACCGGTGTATGGAGCTGATTTTGATATGCCCAAGATCTATGATTTTACAAATAATGACTTGGGTCAACCGGTATATCCGGCGTTTTCAAGTCTGTTGACCCGGTCAAGTGATTTTGACGGAGAGAATGTATTCATAATAACACGGCATGCCATGGGATCACACCTTTTGAAAGTAAGCGATATCCGGGAGGGGAATGTAATTCCTCGTACTATGAATATTACTGGGATTAGCGGTGGAACTTTTCCGATCAGTGTAGGTGCCCAGGTTAACGGCCATTCTTATATAGCAAGTTTATCCGGGAGCCAGGCTTCCCCTTTTAAAATTTATCACTGGACAGATCCAAATGTAGCTCCTGAGGTAATTGCGAATATTAATATAGCTTCTATTCCCGGAGCGGGTGCAAGGCACGGCGATAATATGTCTGCTAACCTCGATGCGAATGGAAATGGATTCTTTTATTTTGGGGATAACGCTGTATCCAAAATATTGAGGTTAAAAGTAACGAACTATACAACTGTTTCAGACCCAACCGTATTGCCGAATGCGAGTGGATCATCTTATGTAATGTCATTTAATAGGGTAGGTAATACAAGCGATTATCTTTATACTGGATATGATGCACCTATAAGAGTGGCAAACGAATCAGCAGTGATTTCTTATGCAATGGCCCCGACTGCCGTTCCTAATAGGGGATCCGATGCGAGGGTGGTTTACTTTAACGGAGAGAGATATCTTCTGATGACCACTGCCGCCAGAGCCGGTTCGGATGCTGTAGTTCTGTACCTTTACGACATTACAAAAGGTGACGGCATTACAGATGCTCTTAAGATCTTTAATGCTAAGTCAGAGGAAGAAAGAGCAGCTGAGTATCAGTATTCCTTATTAGGACCTGCAAACACTACCCCAGCTACTAAAACAGGCTGGCATGTAACCAAAGATGCCGATGGGAAAGATGAGATGCTAACGATCTATACAGCATCCGCAGATGCAGGATTTGTGATCATTGATTTTCCTAAAAAAACATTAATAGATTAGTAAAATTTAGCCATCCTGTGCAGAACGATCTGCACGGGATTTTTTTCTTTCGATCACCTGTGAAATTATTTATGATGAAAAATATTATACGGATCGTTTTTTTTATGGGAATAGTTACTCTGCTAAATTCCTGCGGTAAAGAAAAAGTTGAACCAACCCCCACACCTCCTTCACCTCCCGGAGGGACGACCGGCTTACTTTATCCCAAAAAGGAAATGCGTGGTGTTTGGATGGCTACTGTTTGGGGACTTGATTGGCCCCAAGGCAAATATGATGCTGCCTCACAGAAAAAATTATATACCGACTACCTGGATAAATTTAAACAACTGAATATTAATGCCATTTTCTTCCAGATCAAATGCTATGGAGATGCATTCTATGATTCTCCATTCGAACCCTGGAGTAATACCATAACAGGCACCAGGGGAAAGGATCCCGGCTACGATGTTTTGCAGTTTGTGATTGATGAAGCGCACGCAAGAGGTATTGAGTTTCATGCCTGGATGAACCCATACCGAACGGCGACGCGGGCAAATGCAGGAACTTCCTACCCTGATCCCCATAAAACCGTAAAACCGGAATGGTTGGTGAGTCATGAAAAGATTCAAATTTACAATCCGGCTCTTCCGGAAGTCAGACAACGTCTTGCCGATATTGTGAAAGATGTTATTACCAAGTACAATGTAGATGGAATTCATTTCGATGATTATTTCTATCCTGATCCTTCTTCAGCAGGTAACATGGTGTCTGATGCTGACGATTATCAAAAGTATGGTGCAGGGTTTTCTTCTATTGGAGATTTTAGGAGAAATAATGTAGATGAGGCTATTAAAAAAGTATATGAAACGATCGTTGCCACTAAACCGGGCGTGGTTTTTTCAATTTCACCGGCACCGGATCCGAATTATAATTTAAACACCTTATTTGCTGATGTAAAGAAATGGGCGGAGAAAGGTTGGCTGGATTTGGTTATTCCTCAATTATACCAGGAAATTGGCAATCAGTACAATGATTTTCAAACCCGCTTAAGCTGGTGGACACAGTATAGTTACAATGCAACCCTCATGGTTGGCCATGGATATTATAAATTTGGTGACCCTACCATGCCTGCGGCATTTCAATCAACAACAGAATTGGACAGGCAATTCGAAATGACCAGAAGGAATAAAAAAGTGTTGGGAAATTTAATCTATAGTGCTCAATGGATAAACAATAATAAGATCGGCATCACCAACAAACTTGCTGATATTTTTAAAAACCCGGGCGTCATACCTTTTATGGGTCGCAGCATCATGCCGGCTCCGGCGGAAGTTACGAATGTGAAGATTGAAGGAAATACATTAAAATGGAGCACAAGTGGAAATGTAAGATCTGTCGTTTATTATTTTTCAGATTTGAAAAAAGAAGCGATTGTACTTGCTGTTACAGAAAAAAAGGAATTAGCAGTAAGCTCATCCGGGCATTATAGTGTTTCAACTATAAATGCGGAAAATAAAGAAAGCACTCCTTCAAAAGTTGTAGAGAAAAAATAGAGTTTAATCTTTAAGATATTACAATTTATATTCAAAGGCTGTCTCAATCATCGGGACAGCCTTTTTATTTTCACTTTCTTTCAGAAACATCCTTTATTTTTTTTTGATATGTCACTTCATTGACAAATTAATTTTTCATTAACCTTATTTTAGAAAAAAGCCAGATGAAGTTTTTCATTTAAATTTGACAACCCCCTATCAAAAAATCATTTGTTGGGTTTTATTCAGAAAAATGAAAAACAATTCTTATCAGGATAAGGCTGCTAATAAAAATTGGATAGGTTATTTATTGATTATTCTTCTTTCTGTGGGAATCTTTGGTTGGTTAGCGATCAATGTGACAGCAGGAAAGATCTTTTTAATAGATACAGAAGCTTTTGCTATCACCTTTGCCTTAAGAAGCCGTTTTATGAACATTCTGATGGAAT
>JBBSSE010000215.1:0-5507 GCA_038242375.1 Chitinophagales bacterium | reverse complement strand
TTCTTAGATGATTTTTCAGTCTTATCTGTATCTACTCCTAAGGAATGTATAATAGAATACAGGTCCTTCAAGCGATTAACAGGTACATTTTTAAGTTCCTCCAATATGGTATTTAGGGTTAACATGGCAAATCAAAGATAAAGAATTTTCTGAATGGCTGATTCTCTCATTTTAAAAGATTCTACTGCTATTCCTCTTTCCTCTTCTCAATTTCTAAAACCAATAGTTCGAGATAAAAGGGTTGGATTTATTCCACTTTTTTTCAGCCAGGAATTTTGCATTGAGTACATTATAATATTGAAAAAATTGTTTAGATTCAATTTCAAACAATATGTCGTCATGATCCACTAAACACTTTAACTATTCAACAATTCAGCAATTTAACCGTTCAACGTGAAACATTCAACTACATTCAACTACATTCAACTGAATTTCTCTTTACGACCCCATAAACCCCGATACAAAAATTCTGATTGCGACAATACCCAGGCATAAAGCGAGAGAGCGGATAATGATCTTATCCTTTACATGTTTAGAGAGATACGCTCCAACCTGTGCACCCGGAATTACGCCGATAACCAGGCCAATGACCATTTTCACAACAGTTGGATCATTATAACTTCCTTCAAAATAATGCGTAATAACACTAACGGTGGCCATAATAGCCAAAATAAAATGGGATGTAGCCGTGGCAATATGCACCGGAAATAATAACCATTCCGTCATTGCCGGAACGTGAATAATGCCGCCTCCTATTCCTAATAATGGAGAAAAATAACCGACAAAAACACTTAAAATCATGCCGTATCGGATATTATAGGAATAAGAATAATGTTTCCCTGCTTTGTCTGTCAGTTCCTGTTTTACCATACCATTTTTATATTGCACAACCTTATCACCGGCTTTTCTTTTTCCACCTTTAAGAAAAAGAAATATGGACAATCCAAGCAAAACGAACCCAAAGATCACGTCAAAGGTATGCCTGGGGATAACCTTCGTAGTTAGTACGCCCAATATAGATCCGGGAATCGTACAAATCGCAAAAATAACCCCGGCTTTATAATCTACTTTTTTGGCGCGTATATAAGCAAATGAGCCTGAAATTGCGTTACAGGCTACCACAGCCATTGAAATGGAAGTTATAGCGTTGGGATCAAAACTGGTGGTCAAAATTAGAAGAGGGACTAAAATAAATCCTCCACCGGCGCCGATCAAAGTACCAATGCTACCAATTAAAAATCCAATGAGTATTAACAGGTAAATATTTTCCATAGGAAATTCATAATCTTTTTTCGGAAAGCAAAGTTACCTAAACAAAATTGTCAATGAAACTTATAGTTATAAACAGGGTAGGCTCTCTTTAAAATGAGCACAGCTAAAATAAAAACCGGCACTAACTATTGATTAGTGCCGGTTGAATTCCTTATAGGCTCTCCAAAAAATGGATTGATTACAATTTGAAAGTCAGACTGAATTGTCCTGTGTTAAAAAAGTTACTAAAGCTGTTCAGGTTAACAGTGAAGTTATTAGAAGCTTTAGCGCCACTTGTATTTGCTTTGGTTGTACTAAATCCAATTATATCTGCAAATTGATAACCAATAGCAATATTATCCGTCAGGAAGAAGTTAGCACCCACACCACCATTAATTCCGATAGTATTGGTTTTATCCAATTTCACTGTTGTAGTGCCGTTATTGAATTCACCACCTGCACTGCTGTAACCTAATCCGGCTTCGCCATAGGCTTTAAAGCGAGGTCCGATTTCCAGGAAATAATAACGTGCAAACAAACCTAAACCAAGGTTATTTGTCTGGCTGTACGTTTCATTTGCACCTGAGTAATTTGTGCTTTTGGCTTGGCCATAGCTAACACGAACACCAACGGCAGTCTTATTAGTAATAAAATAGCCAACCTTAGGAGAAAGAGTAAAGGAAGTAGTCTTTTGTTCTGCGGTTTTATTGTCTGTGGAACCAACACCAATAGCTCCTTCAAGAAGACCATCACCTTTTTGAAATCCAAAAGTTTGTGCTTTTGTCCCAAGGGCTAACCCCATTACAGCGGTCATTAAAAGTAAGATTTTTTTCATTTTTTTTGTTTAGGTTAAATTAAAAATTGAGCGCGAAATTAGTCGGGTAATTGTTAATAACAACACAATACAGTTATCTATACACGAGAAATCGTATTTCATTTTAACCCAAATTAAAATATAGGATGATCAGAAGGCAGAAAGGAATAGGATCTTTTAATTAGCTGTTTTTAATTGGTTGCATTGTGTTTCTAAAATACCTGTAATGACTTCTGGCGCAGGAAGCCACTTACGAATAGATATATCCTTTAGAATAGGATAAGCAGAACTATAACCACCTACCTCCGGAACCGTTAGGCCAATAATTATTTGTTTGATCTTATGATGCCGGATCACATATGAACACATGATGCAAGGTTCATGCGTGGTGACCATAATACAGTCAGATAAATCTGTTTTTTTTAAGACTTCGACCGCATTTCTGACAGCTTCAATTTCCGCATGAAAAGTAATATCCTTGTGTGTTTTGCCACCTTCAATCCCTTCTGAAATTATTTTTCCATTTTGAACTATAATGGAACCAACCGGAGTATCTCCACGATCCCTTGCGATACCTGCAAGACTGATGCATTTTCGCATCAGATTTTCATATCCAATTTGCTCATGAGATGTCATAAAGGAATAGTTTCTTTTTAGATTAACATGAAAGAGAACAAAAAGTGAAATCCCTACTTTTGCAAGGTAATTGAATATGCTTTTTTTATTCAAATAGAATTCCTTATTATTAGATAAAGCAATATTTGGGATTATTGCCTATTTTGCATCAATCAATTTATTTACGTCAATCGCATGCATATCACGGATCGCCTCTGAAACGTGGTTCGCATCCAGGCCAATCTCATCATACAATTCTTTAGGAGAACCATGTTCAATAAAATGATCGGGAATTCCAAGGATTCTCACTACGGCTTTATAATGATTTGTATTCATAAATTCCAAAATGGCCGATCCAAAACCTCCCACAACAGTCCCGTCTTCAATAGTAATTATTTTAGAATACTTTGAAAAAACCTCATGAAGCAATGGTTCATCCAAAGGTTTTACAAAACGGAGATCATATTGACCGGCATTGATTCCTTCTCTTGCAACATCACGGATGGCTTCGGCTGCCACATTTCCGGGATGGCCAAATGATAAAACTGCTATCTCCTCCCCTTCTTTCAATTTCCTTCCTGTACCGATTTTGATTTCTTTCATTGGCGTTTTCCAATCAGCTTTTGTGGCCTGGCCACGCGGATAACGGATGGAGAAAGGACTTTTATTACTTTCTAACTGCGCGGTGTACATGAGATCTCTCAATTCGCTTTCATTCATCGGGGCACTTACCACCATATTGGGTATGCAGCGCATGTAAGCAATATCAAAAGCACCGTGGTGCGTCGGACCATCTTCTCCAACGAGTCCTGCCCTATCCAGACAAAATATAACCGGCAGGTTTTGTAAAGCCACATCATGAATCATCTGATCATAACCCCGTTGCATAAACGAAGAGTAGATATTGCAAAACACGCGCATTCCTTGCGTTGCAAGACCAGCACTTAAAGTAACAGCATGCTGTTCACAAATACCCACATCGAAGGCACGGTCAGGCATTTCATCCATCATAAATTTCAGGGAGCATCCGCTGGGCATTGCAGGCGTCACGCCCATGATCTTATCATTTTCTTTTGCCAGCTCAATGATCGTATGTCCAAATACATCCTGGTATTTTGGTGGTTGAGGAAGGTCAAAATGTTTCTTATAAATTTCACCTGTGATCTTATCAAATAACCCCGGCGCATGCCATTTGGTTTGATCTTTTTCCGCCTGGATATACCCTTTTCCTTTAACCGTTTTAATGTGTAAGATTTTAGGTCCTTGTATATCTTTCAAACTGTTGAGCGTATCTACCAAATTGGTCATATTATGCCCGTCAATGGGACCGAAATACCGGATATTAAACGATTCAAACAGATTGCTGCTTTTACTCACCAATCCTTTGAGCGATGCTTCTATTTTAGAGACCATTCTCCTGGAAAAACGTTTCCCCGGTAATTTGCCCAATGCTTTCCAGAATTCATCGCGCAGTTTATTATAGGTTTGAGAAGTCGTAATATCCGTCAGATACTCCTTTAGCGCACCTACATTCGGGTCAATGCTCATGCAATTATCGTTTAGAATAATCAGCAGGTTTGACTTTTCAATTCCCGCGTGATTCATGGCTTCAAACGCTTGGCCGGCAGTCATGGCACCATCACCAATAATGGCTACATGCTGACGATCGTTTTCTCCTTTGTAATGAGATGCCATGGCCATTCCCAACGCGGCAGAAATGGAAGTGGAGGAATGCCCTACGCCAAAAGTATCATACTCACTTTCAGATCTTTTAGGGAAACCACTTATTCCTTTGTATTTTCTGTTTGTGCTGAAATTATCTCTCCGCCCAGTCAGGATCTTATGACCATAAGCCTGATGGCCTACATCCCACACCAGTTGATCATAAGGAGTATTAAAAACATAATGAAGTGCCACTGTCAATTCCACCACACCCAGGCTCGCAGCAAAATGGCCCCCGTGAACGCTCACTACATCGATAATGTACTGTCGTAACTCGTCCGCAACCTGGTGCAATTGTTTGCGATCCAGTTTTTTCAAATCAGCAGGAGAATCAATATTTTTTAATAGCGGGCCAGGTAGTATATCCATCTGCAAAAAGTTAATCAGTAAAAATACAATTTTTTGAGCGGTTTGTTTTCCTAAAATAGAGAGGGTTAAGACTGAATTGTGGGTGGTGACGCTAGCCGGTCTGACCTGTGGTACCGACCTATACCAGGAATCCGGAGCTGTCGGCAACGAGGTCACTCAGCGGGTGAGGCTGAATGATGCAAGCCGTAAAGGCAAGGGAATAAATTCCGTTGTTACAAAATGAGTCGTGCCTACGGCATTAGCTGGTGCGGTAAGGTATCAAAAAATAAGAAATGATTTATGAATTATTGCGTGCTGAATGAACCAATTTCCCTTTCATCAAAATAACTGCTGCGTGTATTGAATGCCGTAGGCATGGTTCATTTTGTAACTACCGATTTTAATCGGTCGCATAGCCTACTATATAAATTGGCTGTGCACTACCGAACTATATGTTAAACCGCTCCTACCTATAAACCAAACCTTCAAACAAAAAGGCTAATTTCGCATTCAAATTTTCAAAAGCATTATGAAAAACAAGCTGATTAAAAGCATTCTTATCCTGGTAATAATTTGCTCCGGCATTACCCTTGCGTATGCATGGGGTTCATGGGGTCATAAACATATTACCCGGTCAGCAGTTTTTGCCTTACCCGAAGGAATGATAAAGTTCTATTACAATCATATTGATTTTATCACAGAAGGCGCGGTCGTACCTGATTTAAGAAAATATGTGATCAATGATAAAGTAGAAGGT
>JBBSSE010000214.1:0-5516 GCA_038242375.1 Chitinophagales bacterium | reverse complement strand
GCAGCATTCATAAAATCAGAAGCAGCAACAATAGATCCTTCCATGTTATTAGGAATAGGGGAAGATGTGACCGCGGATCCTGGCTACATCGCATCTTCGGGTAAACTTAGCCCTTACTCTAATTTATTCTTTTCCGCCCCGGGCCAGGCACTTGACCCATATAAAATCTATCATGCTAATAATTATGCATTAGATTTCTATAATGGTACAAACGATCCCCGGTTGGCCTATTATTATGATGTAGATGGTAGCGGAAATTATTCCGGTAACGATTTCGGTGACCCGAATGCTGATAATGTTTCTGCACTTGGCGCACGGTCCATTCAATTCACCCAGCCAAGTGTCATCATGTTATCTGCAGAAGCATTGTTTGATCAGGCAGAAGCCATACAGCGTGGATGGCTTGCAGGAAATGCTATGGAAGTGTATCAAAATGCAATCATTGCTTCCTTTACTTACTCCGGAGTTCCAAATCCGGTAGCCGCTGCTAAAACCTACACTTCTCAGGATAATGCAAATACGAACTGGATGATAGCAACAGACAAAATAAAATTAATTATCACTCAAAAATGGGCCGCATTAAATACCACCAGTATTCTACCCGTTTACGATGATTATAGAAGAACAGGATTTCCTAATGTCCCTATTAGTATTTACCCCGGCCATTTACCGAATGTTCCTTTAAGACTTATTTACCCACAGTCGGAGTATAACCTGAATGCCGAAAATGTAGGTGCACAAGGAAATATTAATCCTCAAACAGATAAAGTATTCTGGGACCAATAATTTTGACACTTAAAAAAAAATTAAATGAAAAAGATATTTGTAAATTCAATGGCGTTTTTATTGGCTTCTGTAATGATTGCCGGCTGTTTAAAAACCAATAAATTTTACGAGGGATATACGGATATTGCGGCAATCGCAGATATTCCCCTGAGCCATTTATCATCTGATACGCTTACGGTGTACGCGCTTGATATCGCTCCTTCTGCGAGTGCTACAATAGATACCTTATTAGCAGTGCATTTATCTGCTACGAATCAGGTGGGAGACGTTGTATTCAAGTTAGGACTTGGTACGAATGATCCTGCATACCTCAAATTTATGGCGGACAATCCTGAATACACCCTGATGCCCGCTAATTTGTATTCCTTTGATTCTATTGTTACCATTAAAAATGCAGGTGTATTAAACACGGCAAATGTTTCGATTAAATTTAAAACGGCCGCAATGGATGGAAGCGGAAATAATATGTTTATTTCGAATGAATACGTACTTCCAATTATAATAAAAGACGCGGGCCCGTTTAAAATTGCGTCCAATTTTCGCATGATCATGATGCGCGTGTTGGCTAAGAATAAATACGACGGAATGTATTCTCTTGTAATGCGACTGACAGGATGGGACGCTTTTGGAATCTCAGATGGTCCCACCGCTACATGGCCGTCAAGAGTGGGTATGGTAACTGCCGGAGCTAATAGCCTTACAATAAGTACTGCTGCAGGCGGCGCCAATCAGCCTGCATTTACAACTGAAGGCGCTATTACATCTTTCGGCGCAACCACACCGCTTTATACATTTGATCCTGCAACTAATAAATTACTAAGCGTCAGTAATACCACACCTCCGGATGCCAGAAACAGAGCATTAAAAATTAATCCGGCTATAACTGATAGCCGATATGATCCTGCCAATAAAACGATTTATGCAGCTTACATTATGACCCAGACAGGAAGGCCGAATCAGTTTATTTATGACACCTTAACGTACAAGGGACCACGTTGATATTATTGTGATGAACAGAAATCATCTGTAGTTTATTCATTAAGGAGGCTCTTTTTATTCAAATAAGAGCCTCTTTTTAGTTTGATTGCTACACCGTTAATTGATGCTATATCAGGGAAAAAATAGAATATAGCTTAATAAATAATTAAAGGCCGCTTAATGCCGATTATACAGTCCGGTTTCATTAAGACTAAACGTCTATTATTTCTGCATGATACGGCTTTGACTAAATGATAAATATAATAGGTATAAAAAGTGATTCCTTATCTTCATCATTAAACAGATCATTATGAAAAAATCTTTCTATCTCTTAGCCGGCATAGCAATCATCCTTTTTAGTGCCTGTTCTTCTTCAAAGAATATAGATAAACAATTATTAACGGGTCATACCTGGGAATTAGAATACCTGGCCGGACCAAAGATCACTTTTGACAGTTTGTTCCCGGTAAAAAGTCCACAACTCACTTTTGAAACGGATAGTCTGCTTGTAACCGGAAATGATGGCTGTAATGGTTACACCTCACCCTTCACTCTGAAAGGCAAAAACATTTCCTTCGGTGAACCTGGTCCAAGCACATTAATGTATTGTGGCGAAGGGGAGGCAATCTTTCGGGAAACCATTAAGAAGATAGACGCTTACAAAATAGATGGAGAAAAACTCGTTTTATTAACGGGCGATATGCCTATGATGCGTTTTCACAAGATCAATCAATAGCCAACCTTAAAAGACTTGATTACGATTCAGCAAATCTTTTTAAAAAGTCACCTTAGGCCAGGTAGAAATAATTGTTACTAAGCAATCATTCAATTGTATAATCCCGCTTTTTCATTTTTGGTAATAGAGAAAAATGTAACAATCTTATTGTGTTTTGATCAATAAAAACAATGATAGATTGTAAATGTATGCGCGAAAAAAGGATCAGTTAAAGCTGGGATAAATTGCTGAATATCTTATATTAATGCAAGGATTATTATTGGACCTATTCCACAATCAGATCACTCTTTTTTTGTTCTTCCTGTCTTTTATAAAAATATACCAACACAGCTACGGGATTAAAAGCCAATAAGCAAACCGCCCATACTGCTTTTGAAAGATTATTCATACTTTTAGAAAGGATGATTTCTACGAAAGCTACCACTGTCAGCAGAACTGTAAAAACTGTCCCGATTGTAATATAAACATCTGAATCCGGGCGGTGCAGAAATTTTAAAACAATGCCTGTAATAATAAATACGATTCCGATGGATATAATTGAATGGAGGATTTCCTTTAAATTTTTGTTCATTGTTTCTTGATTTAAAAAAAAGTTACAGTTTCGATCCGTGGGTTAGGAATAGACTATTTTATTATTTTCCGTATTCTAATTTTGTCAACAACTTCTTTCCTAAAATTATGTTTTAAAAATGGAGAAAAAAACTCACTGGAAAAAGATCACTTAAATCAAACCTTTTATTCTTGAGGACCGGCTAATCCTATTCCCATTTTTTTCAGTGTTTTCCATTTCATTTTAATGATGTTTATATCCAGCGTGACAGGTTTTAAGGGCTGATCATTTTTATCTCTTGGCAGGTTAGCAATGGTATCCACCACATCCATTCCTTTGATCACTTTTCCGTAAACGGTATAATCACCATCCAACCGGGCAAGACCGTCTTTATTCTGCACTATATAAAACTGGCAACTCGCAGAAAGTTTGCCGGGATTATCATCGCGCCCGGCGGCAAAGGTTCCGTAAGCATGTTTCAAACCGGGAACAAACTCCGGTTTCAATAAATATTCAGGATCTGTAAATCCCGCTTTCGTATCCGGGCATCCACCTTGTATCACAAAGTTTGGAATCACCCTGTTGAATGTAAGTGAATCCCAATAACCGGCTTTAGCCAGTTGAAAAAAACTTGCTTTATGATTCGGTGTTTCATCGTACAGCCAAACTAAAATTTCTCCATAAGATGTTTTTATCTGCACTATCTCCCGTGTTTTTTGGGCAGAAACCTGAGAAGAAATAAGGAGGAGAAAAAGAATTGATTTGTACATGGCAGGAGTTTTATTCAAGGATAAAATTAATTCAGTTCGATTAGAAATAGGTATCGATCAAAAATAAAATAATCCATCGGTGAGTCTAAGAAGGGTCGGAACGCTTTAGCGGTCAGAATCATTACGTGGGCCATCGTTCAGACCGCGGAAGAAAGCGTCCCGACCGTATAAAATCGTACACTGTTTTGTTCCTTTCGAACTAAATTCCAGGTTGACACCGAATTGAATAACAGAACTAAAAATATTAAAAAAGCCAAAACTATTTTTGGGATTTAGTTAACCATTTTTAATAATGAGTATGGATTATTTTCGCATTTGAAAACTGCGTTATTTTATGATAAGAAAATTTACTCCTTTAATTTTATTGGTGATCATTTTTGGAAGCATCATCTCTCCGACAAATGTATTTGCGCAGCAAACACAAACAAAGGTCACTTTTAAGGTAACAGATAAAAAAGGAGTTCCGATACCTTTTGCAACGGTGAAAGTTAACCGGGAAAATGATTCACTGCATCCCATAGAAAAAGTGACGGACAGTTCAGGAACCACCTTGTTCGATATAGCTTCCGGCCATAAATACATGGTTTGGATCACTTCAGTCGGTCATACTCCTTTCCACCAGGGAATAGCTGTTATGAGTAACGAGGCGGCGTTTACCTTCGCTATGGAAAATGAAGCAACAACGCTGGATGCCGTCGTAATAAAATCCACAAAACCCATTCTCCGGCAGGAAGATGATAAAACGATTGTAGATCCGGAAAACCTGGCAGCAAGTTCTTCCAGCGGATATGAAGTACTTGAAAAAGTTCCGGGTATATTCATGGACCAGGATGGAAATATTTATTTGAACAGTACTACATCAGCCTCGGTGTACATAAATGGAAGGGAACAAAAAATGAGTTCGGCGGATATTGCGTCTATGTTGAAAAGCTTACCTCCAAATTCAATCTCCAGCATTGAGATTCTTCGGACGCCCTCTGCAAAATATGATGCTTCCGGAAGTGGAGGAGTTGTAAATGTGGTATTAAAAAAAGGAATTAAGATTGGCTTAAATGGAAGTGTAAATGCCGGTTTGCAACAGGGAAAATACGGGACTCAATTTGTTGGATTTAATTTGAATAACAGCAATGGCGATCTGTCCACTTACATGAATGTGCAGGCAACCAATAAGAACTCTTTTGAAGAACTAAATACTGACAGGCTTTTTGCTCCGGATTCTATTTTGAGCCAAAAGGCGCTAACAACCTATCCGGGAAAAAGTTATTACCTCGGCTATGGCCTTAATTATCAATTAAATAAGAAATGGGAAATCAGTTATGATGGCCGACTAAGTCTGAATCCGGGTGAAAGTCATTCCACTAATAACAGTCTTATCCGCCAAATAAGTACCGATAAACTTGTAAGCAGCACCACTACTTTGGGTGACAATAAAAACAGTTCATTTTTTATTTCCCAGGGTATTTCCGGAAAGTTATCTATTGACAGTCTTGGCTCCGAATGGACGACAGATATTTCGTATAATTTTTCCCGCAATAAAACCAACCAGGAATTTATCAATCAACTGACATTTCCTTTTACAAACAATTCCTCCGGAAATGGCGATCTGAATACTGATCTGAATTTCCTTTCATTTTCCTCCAATCTTCTTTGGAAATTACCGAAAAAATTTACCCTCGAATCGGGCGTAAAAGCGACG
>JBBSSE010000213.1:0-5522 GCA_038242375.1 Chitinophagales bacterium | reverse complement strand
GTGATCATAAATTACGGGTTACCACAGAATCACTTAACCTGGATGAAGGACTCATTCCTATGCAGGATGGTTGGCATCCATATTTCTCTTTAGGCGATAAAATAGATGATCTGCATCTCGAATTTCAATCTATGGAAATGGAGGAATTTGAAAACCTGATCCCAACCGGAAAAAAGAAAGAATATGATACATTTAATTCTCTCAAAAAAATAGGTGATGTTGTCTTTGACAACTGCTTTACGCTCAACCTCGAAACGTGCCAGCCCATGTGCGTATTGAGAAATGTTACAGAGAATATCCAGGTAGAAATTTATCCTTCCGAATCATACCCATATCTTCAGATATACACTCCTCCACATAGAAAAAGCATTGCAATTGAAAACCTAAGCGGTGTTCCGGATGCGTTTAATAATGGAATGGGCGTTCAAACTTTAGAGCCCGGCCAATCTTCCGTGTATGAAGTAGTTTATAAGATAGTACATTTAAAATAAAAACATGAATAAAACGATACTTAAAATAAACCAACTGTTTAAGGAGAAATTTAAAGGAGAATCTTCGGGTTTCTGGTCGCCCGGAAGAATAAACCTGATAGGAGAACATATTGATTACAATGACGGATTTGTGATGCCAGGCGCGATAGACAAAGGAATTTATTATGCAATTGCTTTGAATGGCACAGATCGTTTTAATTTTTACGCTGTAGATTTTGATGAAACATTAAGTATAAAACAATCGGAAATAAAACAAAGTTTGGGATGGAAAAATTACGTTTTAGGCGTCATAAATGAATTCACAAAACTTGGAAAAGAAATCAACGGATTTGATTGCGTTATAGGTGGAAACATTGCTAACGGTGCAGGCATTTCATCCTCTGCGGCTGTGGAAGGAGGGATGGCGTTTTCCATAAATGAACTTATGGGATTTGGCCTTGACAGAAAAGAACTTGCATTACTTTGCCAACGTGCAGAGCACGGTTTCCCCGGAGTTAATTGTGGAATAATGGATCAATACGCGAACATGTATGGCAAAAAAGATCACGTGATGCTACTCGATTGTCAAAGTATTACGCATGAATACCTTCCCTTTAAATTAACCGACAGCACCATTGTTTTGATCAATACCAATGTGCACCATAATCTTGCCGCATCAGCGTATAATGAACGAAGGCAACAATGTGAAAAAGGATTAAAGATCATGCAGACCAGGTTAGGGATTAGCTCTTTCCGTGATGTTGAAAATCCGGAAGTGTTGTTACAGTTTAAAGAGGAGATGGGAGATATCGTATATCAAAGATGCCTTTATGTAGTGGAAGAAATTTTGCGGACAAAAAAAGCTGCAGTACTTCTTAAAAATAATGACCTGGAAGGTTTTGGAAAATTAATGTTTCAAACACATTATGGCCTTCAACATCTTTACAATGTGAGTTGTCCTGAATTGGACTTCCTCGTTGATTTTGCTTCAAAAAGAGAGGAAGTCATTGGCGCAAGGCTGATGGGTGGCGGCTTTGGCGGCTGCACAATTAATATTATTAAAAATAGCGGGAAGGAAGATTTTCTGAAAGAAATAGAATTGGATTATAAAAATACTTTTAATATCGATGCAGAAATGTATGAAGTAAAGATCATGGATGGTACGCACCTGGTTTCATAAATCACGGCGCATATTCCAGATACACTCAAAATATTTTATCCATTAAAAATGCCATTACGGTCTTTTTTAATTTTGATAATGATGAATTAATTCCTTAGAATTACACTTTTACATAGATCTTCTTTTTATCCATCCAAAATACGATCAGCCAATAAAATGTAATGGTTACAAGAGCATAAAAAAGCGATGCATTATTCAGATTGGTTCCAAAAATTGGTTTACAGATATATTCGTAAAACCAACCAAACGGTGAGATATATAATTGTCCCCCGGAATCGCCCAGGCCATTTGGAATCCGGATAAGTGCCTGAAGCCGCGGTAGTACGCCGGATAATACAAAGATGAATAGCGGGTTTTTACCGAACACATCAAAGAATTTACTTAGCCAGCCTTTCTTTCCTTTCAATTCTATAAAATAAATCATCACACCAATAATGACCATTGCAAGGCCGGTGGTGTAAATAACATACGAACTTGTCCAAATTTTCTTGTTCAATGGAAACAACATATCCCAGGAATAGCCGATAAATAAAAGAATGGCTCCTGCCACAAATAAGCCGTTTACCATCTCCGGCGTTTTACCTTTTTTAATGATATAATGACCACATAAATAACCAAAAATAACCTGCACTATGGAGCCGAATAAACTCATGAATCCTTCCGGATCAAATGCGATTGGTTTCCCGTTCAGGGATTCACCATGATACATGTGCGCTTCTCCTAAAATTGCTTTATCCACATTGGTTCCAAACCAACCTTCCAGACTAAATGGATCAAGAGGATTAGCGTAATATGTTAACGCCCAATATCCCAAAAGAATAATGCATGCAGCTACAAATGAACCCCTTAATTTGAACAAATAAATGATGACGGCTGCAAAGAAATAAGCGAATGCAATCCGTTGCAATACGCCCAAAATTCTGATACCTGCCAAATCTCCATTATCATTGAAATATTCCCAGGGTTTAAAGACAAGGGAATCATTTTGCCATTTGATAAAAGGCATCCAGTTCAGCAATAATCCAATGATAAAAATCAGTAAGGTTCTTTTAATTACTTTTTTCCAGAACACAGCAGGACCGGCAATTTCAAGACGCGGCATTACAAAAGCGAGGGCATTACCTACGGCAAAAAGAAAAAACGGAAATACGAGATCTGTGGGTGTTACGCCATGCCATTCGGCATGTTCCAGCGGCGGATAAATATTACTCCAGCTTCCGGGATTATTCACTAATATCATCAGACAAACAGTAGCTCCACGAAAAACATCCAGTGAATAAAAGCGTTGCTTGGTGAGGTTTTGTTGAATCATTTCAAGGATTGATTAGGCTTGTTTGAGAAAATTTGGCTTTACGAATGTAATAATCTTTGAAGAGACTTCACTAATTTTCGTGTGTCTTCCGAATTGTCGAATCATTTTTATTACCTCATCCTCTTTGTCTGCTCGCCCATTCATGAGAGAGGAAAATTAGTGCGACAATTTTAAATGCACCTTGTTTTAGAGTGGTTAAAAGTAGCTTGTTTAGAACGATATGAAAACCCAATAATTTAGGCTCTGCAAAGAATATCATAATTATTATAACCCAACGCCTAAAAGTGATTTGCGGCATAATTTGTAGTGCATTAAGTGTTTAAATATTCATCACATAAAACAAATTATTTTTATGAAAAAGATTATAACAATCCTTATTTTTATGTTTGGTGCTTTTACTGTAAGTATGGCTCAGACTAATTCTCCCACAGCGCCTACTTCAGTTTCAAAACAAAACAAAGCTACCATATCTGCTCAAAAGAAAGCTGACAGTAAAGCTAAAGCCCTGTCGAAAATACAAGCTAAAGAAGCAAATTCAGTTGCACCTGTCAGCAACACATCTACAGCACATTTGAACAAAAACGGCACGCCGGACAAACGATTCAAAACCAATCAGCAGCCAACAGCCACACCTCCAGTTCAGGCTAAGGTTCAAACACCTGCTCGTGTTCAGACACGGGCGACCGCTGCTCCGTCAATGGTGAAAAGACAAACACCAAAGGTTATGCAATCAAATACGGTGAAAACTGCTGATAAAGCAATAAGTACCGATGCGGAAGGAAGAACTATTTATCAGGGACCAAAAGGAGGTAAATATTATATAAATAAAGAGGGACATAAAGAATATGTCAAATAGTAAATCCCGATTTTTAGGAGATTTGCAAAGCTCAGGTTCAATAAAATTATACCGCTTTCGATTAGCCGAAAGCGGTTTTTTAATGGGCTTCGTGTGAAGAAAAGATGATCGGGGCTCTCCAGTCCGGAGAAAAGATACTTTTTAAATTATCCTGAATTGTTTAGCTTTAAAGGCAAGTAGTATGATTCATTTTTTATTGAATTATTCCAACTAACAAATCTCTTTTATTAGAAAAATCCTAAATTATTTAAAATGAGTTTTCAAAACAAAACAGTTTTTATTACCGGTGCATCCCGTGGAATTGGAAAAGCGATCGCTTTAAGACTCGCTGCAGAAGGAGCTAATATAGTGGTGGTGGCAAAATCAATTGAAGAGAATCCAAAATTAGGCGGTACGATCTTCAGTGCTGCGGCAGAAATTGAAGCTGCAGGAGGTAAAGCACTTGCTGTTCAGTGTGACATCCGTTTTGAAGACCAGATACAAAATGCAGTAGAAAAGGCTGTGGAACATTTTGGCGGCATCGATATTCTTATAAATAATGCTTCCGCTATCTCCCTTACTCCTACAGAACAAACTTCTTCCAAAGCATATGGTTTAATGCATGACATCAATGTAAAAGGAACTTTTTTTGTAAGCAAAGCTTGCATTCCTTATTTAAAAAAGGCAGATAATCCTCATATTTTAAATCTTTCCCCACCCATCAACCTGGATCAAAAATGGCTCACTAACTATATAGCGTACACGATGAGCAAATACAATATGACCATGATTGCCCTGGGCTTGTCAGGAGAATTGAAAAAATACAAGATAGCCGCAAATACACTTTGGCCAAGAACGACAATTGCTACTGCAGCAGTGAAAAATTTATTAGGTGGAGAAGTTCTGATGAATATGAGTCGCATTCCTGAAATTCTTGCAGATACTGCCTATTACATCTTAAGAAGACCTTCCACAGAATGCACAGGAAATACATTTATTGATGAGGAAGTTCTTGCTGAAGAAGGAATTACAGATTTAGACAAATACGCTGTCGTAAAAGGAGGAACGCTTTATACTGATTTGTTTTTGGAATAAATAAGTTTCGGATAATTTGTACCCCGGGATAAACTATTACATGATAAAGTTGTTTTGTGTTTGGAAGATTCTTTTTGTTTAAACACAGGGAGATTACCTATAAAAACGCCCATTCATTTCTTTTAAAAATAAAAAGGTTAATTATGAGTAGTTTCAAACAGATTTATTACCAGATTGTTTTTGGGACAAAGTACCGTAAACCTGTCATCACAGAAACTCATTCGAGTGAGTTATACCGGTATATTCACGGCTATATCAAAAATAAAGACTGCTTTACCTACTCCATCAATGGCGTAGAGGACCACATTCATATCTTTTCGGACTTACATCCTTCGGTTTGCCTGGCAAATTTTGTAAAAGATATTAAACTGGCCAGCAATGACTGGATGACGAACTCCGGAAAATTTCCTGATTTTGAAGGCTGGCAGGTTGGGTATGGAGCTTTCACCTATAATTTTAAACAGAGAGACAACCTGATTAATTATGTAAATAATCAAAAGGAACATCATAAAACAGAAACATTTTATGATGAATTCAAAAGATTATTGATTGAAAACGGGGTGGAGTTTGATGAGAAGTATTTGTTGTGAGGGGGATATGGTGCATGAGTATCCATAAGCTGTCACTGGT
>JBBSSE010000212.1:0-5528 GCA_038242375.1 Chitinophagales bacterium | reverse complement strand
CTTTCGCGTGGTTGATTACCTGCCTGGTTCAGATAAAGCACAATAGCAATACCTGTAAAGAAGAATAATAAGGTTACGACAAGTGTGTCAGCCTTATCTTTTTTGTATTGATATAAAAAGCCCAAAATACCCAATAGAAATGGCAGGGCAAAAAGTCTGTTATGCGCTTTGTTATGTTTAATGCTGTCAGGCATCTGGCTCTGGTCTCCCAGGCGGGCATTATCCCAGAAAGGAATCCCCGTAATCCAATTACCATCCCGTACATTACCCATATTCGTACCTTGTAGATCATTTTGTTTACCGGCAAAATTCCACATGAAATAACGGAAATACATCCAGTTGAACTGGTAACTGATAAAGAACGAAATATTATCCGCCATTGTTGGAGTGCTGTAATATTTTCCTGTTTGAGAATCTTTCCCAATATTAGCAAAATCAGCATAGAAATCGGACTGGCCGCGGTCATTTCCACCATCCCACATACGCGGGAAAAAATGCACATCCTGCGGGGCGTATTCTACATTCATTTTCTTACCTTTCTTCACATATTTTCCATCTCCTTTGATGTAGGTATCCTCAAATTCCTGACTGCTTGGTGATGCAGTAAAATCCGGGCCTTTTAAAATAGGCCAGTCACCATATTGTTCTCTGTTCAGATAACCAACCAAACTCACTGGGTTATCCACGTTAAACATGTCAATTGCCGGATCAGCATTAGACCGTATGAGAGTAGTGGTATAAGTAGAAATTCCAAGTAATATAAATGCGAAACTCCACATGGCCAGTTTCAAAAAGTTCCAGTTATTTTTCTTTGCAGCTCTCATGGCAATATAAATGAGAAAAGCAATCAGAATAAAGAAGAAAGTGAAGCCCGAGAAGTAGGGGAGATTAAAACTATTTACAAATAATATATCGAATTTGCCGGCAAGTTTAATCGTCCATTGAACCATTGGTACCTGCACAATTCCCGTAATGATACACCCTGCAAGAAAAGCCCAGAAAGTACCCCATTTGGTTCTTTTGTATCTTTTGAAATAATAGATCATTACAATTGCCGGAATAGTTAAAAGGCATAAAAGATGTATTCCTACAGAAAGTCCGATGAGGTAAAATATCAAAATCAACCATCTGTCTGCTCTTGTAAAATGACCTTTAATTCCATTTGCCTGCTCAATAGAAACTTCATCTTCCCATTTTAATCCTGCCCAGAATACAAGGGCTGTAAAGAAGGAGGACATAGCATATACCTCACCTTCCACAGCACTATACCAAAATGAATCACTGAATGTATAAGCGAGGGCACCTACCGCACCTGCAGCCATTAAAGATATAAGCTGGGAATTTGTAAAAACTCCGTTTATATCTTTCATGGTCATTTTCCGGGCGAAATGGGTAATCGTCCAAAAAAGAAACAGGATTGTAAAGGAACTGGATAATGCACTCATGGTGTTTACTCCAAGCGATGCTATATCCGGTGGTAAGGGAATGGTGAAAAGCCTGGCTATTAATATAAACAAAGGCGCTCCCGGAGGATGCGGAATTTCTAATTTATATGCACTGGATATAAATTCACCACAATCCCAAAAGCTGGCCGTAGCCTCCATTGTGGACAAATACGTAAAGGTAGCAATAACAAATATTGCCCATCCTGTAATGTTATTAATGCGTTTAAAGCTCATAGTCTGGGTTTAATTAAACAGGCGCAAATATAAAGCTATGATTGTTATCATTCAATGGTCATATTGATTTTTGTGTAAAAGTATGTTAATAAAGAGGACAGCTATGAGCTGTGAGCTTTCAGCTTTGAGCCATAAGCTAACGGCTATCAGCTAACAACTATCAGCTTGTTTTATGGTATTTGGTATCAAATTATTATTTCACCATTATGAAATGGAAGCTCTAATTTTGCGATTCTTATATGAAAAAGGCATTTATTCAACTCCATATTGCTGTACTCCTGGCGGGCTTTACCGCCATTTTAGGGAAATTAATCGATCTGAATGAAGCCTGGATTGTTTGGTGGCGTTTAGTCCTGACAATTACCTGTCTCTGGGGTCTGTTAATTATCCGGAAAGAACTCATAAAAATAGCATGGAAAGATGTTTTAAAGCTTTTTGGCGTTGGCGGAATTATCGCTATGCATTGGTTATTCTTTTATGGGAGTATTAAATATTCCAATGTTTCTGTTGGTGTTACGTGCCTGTCGGCTATTGGTTTTTTTACGGCTATACTTGAGCCAATTATCAGGCGAAGACGGATAGATATCTTAGAAGTCCTATTAGGTTTACTTGCAATCCTGGGGATATATTTGATTTTTGATTTCTATCCTGATTTTAAAGTGGGAATCATTTTTGGAATCATTTCAGCTTTGCTGGCGTGTTTATTTCCAATATTTAATAAAACCATTTTAAACCGGTTTTCATCTAAAATCGTCACTACTTACGAAATGACCGGCGGCCTCATTGTGCTAAGTTGCGTCATGCCACTTTATCTTTCTTATTATCCGGCACCTTATTTTATGCCCACCGTTTCCGATTGGTTCTGGCTGGTTATTTTGGCAGTATTCTGTACTGTATTTGCTTTTATTTTAAGTCTGAATTCATTAAAGCATCTGTCCGCTTTTACAACCAATCTAAGTTATAATTTTGAACCGATCTATTCCATCATAATGGCATTTATCATTTTTAATGAAAACAAATTTCTTGGTGCAGGTTTTTATTACGGCTTTGCGCTTATCCTAATGGCAGTTACTTTTCAGATGCTACGGGTGTATAGAGATAGAAGAAAAGAAATGAATTTGGAATTTTCAAAAGGAATTGATGCAGGAATCGTTTAGAATTAAAATCCTGCTATAATGGTTTTTAGCTAATTGTAATTAGGTTGTTTAAAGATATTGAATTGACTGATAAAACGAATCGAACGGCATAGTTTATGTAGCAATTCCTGCATGGAAACATTCAAACAATTAATAAATAGTGAATTGCCGGTTCTGGTCGATTTTCATGCTACATGGTGTGGTCCGTGTAAACAGATGGCACCGGAATTAAGCCGTTTTGCGCAGAATAATGCAGAAAAATTGCGCGTAATAAAAATAGATATTGATAAAAGCCCCGGAACTGCGCAACATTATCAGATACAAGGTGTTCCTACTTTAATTCTTTTTAAAGGAGGCAGGATTTTGTGGAGGGAGTCGGGTGCTATGAATGCACAGCAAATTTCTCAATACGTTTCGCCACATTTATAATTTGATTATTTTTGCCATTAATTTAAAAATCAGGATTCATGGCATTAAAAAAAGTTAGAGCAGTTTACAATGGAGGAATGAATTTCTCGGCGGACATCGATGGGCATATTTTACAAATAGATACTACGGAGGAAAATGGAGGAAATAACCTGGGGCCGCGTCCTAAAGCGCTTATGCTTGCTGCCTTAAGTGGGTGTACAGGCTTTGATATCGTAAGTGTGTTAAATAAAATGAGAGTGGGTTTCTCTGATTTTTCTGTTTCTTCCGAAGCGAACAGTACCGATACAGAACCGTCTGTATATGATGAGGTTAAGATCATATATTCAATCAGAGTAAAAGAAGAAGATGAATTTAAAGTAGAGAAAGCAGTCCATCTTTCAAAGGATAAATACTGTGGGGTAAGCCGGATGTTTGAGGGATTTGCCCGCGTTAATTTTGAAATTGATTTTTTATAGGGTGATTTTCTATTTGAAATCCCTTTGTTATCAATAAATTATCTAATAAAATTACCTTTTCTTCTATATCCCTAAAAAAGATTAATAATTATTTTTTCAGGTTAGAAATTTATTATTACCTTTGCCGTCCGAAAAAAAAGAACATTATGGCTAGAGTATGTCAATTAACTGGAAAAAGACCGATTACAGGTAATACTGTTTCGCATTCAAATATAAAAACCCGCAGAAGGTTTTTACCAAATCTTCAAACTAAGAAGTTTTTTCTTGCTGAAGAAGATAAATGGATAACCTTGAAATTATCTACTGAAGGTATCCGTACCATCAATAAGAATGGTCTTTTCAATACCGTAAAAGGTATGCGGGCAAAAGGTATTAAAATATAATAAACTCTTTTAAATATTTATCATGGCAAAGAAAGGAAACAGGGTACAGGTTATTTTGGAATGCACTGAGCATAAAACATCAGGCATGCCGGGTACCAGCCGTTACATCACGAAGAAGAATAAGAAAAACACTCCCGAGCGTTTGGAACTGAAGAAATTCAATCCAATACTGAAGAAGGTTACTGTTCATAAAGAAATAAAATAATAAGCAATTGGTTGATTGATTTTAATATTAATTGACCTACTAAATAAAAAATCATGGCAAAATCAGCTAAAACGGCGATCAAATCAAAAGATAAAAAAACAGATTTAGACGCTAAGAATTGGACAAAAGTCGTGCGCGCGGTTCGTAATCCAAAGAACGGATCGTATGCATTTAAAGAATCTATCGTTCATAAAGACAAGGTAAAAGATTTTTTAGCAAGTTAATATTGACCAAAAATATTTTAGTGAAAGCTATCCTGCAATTTATGCGGATAGCTTTCTTTATTTTTACCCTTTCTAAATTTAATTTTGACTATGGGAATTTTTAATAAATTATTTGGTAAAAAGGAGCAAAAAGAAAGTCTTGATCAGGGCCTCGAAAAAACGAAACAAGGTTTTTTTGAAAAAATGACTAAAGTCATTGCTGGTAAAAGCACCGTAGATGAAGAAGTACTGGATGATCTGGAAAATGCTCTCGTAGCTGCCGACGTTGGTGTGGATACTACAGTTAAAATAATTGACTCTATTGAAAAAAGAGTCGCGTCAGATAAGTATATAAATACGGCCGAATTAAATGGAATTCTTAAAGAAGAGATCCAGGCAATATTAGTAGATGCTCCGCAGGATACTTCATATGTGGATTACGAACTACCTGTTGGACATAAGCCGCACGTAATATTGGTGGTTGGTGTAAATGGTGCAGGTAAAACCACTACAATCGGGAAACTTGCTCATAATTTTTCCCTTGCAGGTAAATCGGTATTGCTTGGTGCTGCGGATACATTTCGTGCAGCGGCCGTGGATCAATTAAATATCTGGAGCGAAAGAACGAATGTTCCCATCGTAAAGCACCCCATGGGAAGTGATCCAAGTGCTGTAGCATTTGATGCAGTGCAAAGTGGTGTTGCAAGAAATGCAGATGTGATTATTATTGACACAGCAGGAAGATTGCATAATAAAATCCACCTGATGGATGAATTAAATAAAATTAAACGTTCTGTAAATAAGGCTTTACCCGGTGCGCCACATGAAGTAATGTTGGTGCTGGATGGAAGTACAGGACAGAATGCATTGGAACAGGCAAAACATTTTACAGCAGCCACTGAGGTAACCGCTTTAACCATTACAAAACTGGATGGAACCGCAAAGGGTGGTGTCGTATTAGCCATCGCAGATCAGTTTAAAATTCCGGTTAAATTTATCGGAGTGGGAGAGCAGGCAACCGATCTTTTGGTTTTTGAT
>JBBSSE010000211.1:0-5558 GCA_038242375.1 Chitinophagales bacterium | reverse complement strand
TTGTTTGGATTCATCTGGTTCTCTCTCATCCTGGTTATGGTTAGCAGCTATTGTCTTCTGAACGGCAACTTTTGCCTGAGTTCTGAAAGTATTGATCAGCGCATTCTTGAACTGTCCAATCAATTTTGTTTTTGACAAATAACCCGCTCCAAACGCCAGCGCTTCTTTAAACAGCGAATATTTAGATGAAGATGATTCCTTTACGTTTTGGAGTGTACGGTTTAATACATTTATCGGATTTAAATTTTCAAAAAAATAATGTGTCTTCTCTTTAAAATCATCTTCCATTGCCGCCTTCTTTTTTTCGAGCTTTTCGATGGCACTGGAAAGATCTTCAGCGCCGGTGAGTTTTTTAAGTTTTTTTTCAGGAGTATTTTCTTCGCTCATTTATTAAAAGTTTATAATAGGTTACTATTTTTATTTTGCAATCAGTTATTAACAACCGCTTTATCGGGCACAGGATACAATTCTTTTTCATTAAACCAGTTTATCAAAATAGCTGTGGAAGCCGTTAAATAAATAACGCAACCGGGTATCCACATGATCAAGCCAGCCGCCTGCTGATCTATTTCAGCAGATATTTTCCATTGATCTCTTATTAAATTTAAGTAGCCATACGAGTCGGCAATGTTGATATAGTGAGAATAAATGCCCATTGGCGCAAACGCGATCATCAAACCAAGAATTGTACAAAACACACAGGCCGTTGAAAGGTAGAGTACCGCTGATAATGCCGGAATGCGGTATTCGCGATAGGGGTTAATAACGGGCCAGCAAAAGATAATACCACCGATCAAAAAGCTCAGCCATTGCAAATACATCCAGCTCATTCCATGCCCGGAGGTAATTTTATTGAAGATGAAAGGAATGTGCCAGAACCACATAATTCCTACACCGGCAAACCAACATAAAGCAAAGATTTTTGTTTTATTGGTTGAAAGTGTAAGAAAAAACTTTTTAAATCTGTTTTCTTTCGGAATGCCGCCCACGAGAAGTGGCGCTGCTATCAATAGCAATAATACATGCGAAATCATGTGTGCGCTGAATAAATAATTTTCGGCGAGAAAATGCAATGGTGAAGCCACACATAAAATAATTAAAAGGATTCCTCCAAAAAAATAGAGTGATTGCTTTCTTAATTTAAAATGAATTGCATATAAATAAACAATGCAAAGCGCTGCAAGAAATAAAATTACGATCGGGTCAAAGTGCCAGTAGGAAAATATAGAACGCATCATGCTAAGTTTTAAATATTAGTGAAATGCGGCAGTACATATACTACCGTGAAAACTACTATCCATACAATATCCACAAAATGCCAGTAATAGCCTACGGCGGCTATTACATTTGAATTGGATTTATTAAAATCTCCCAGGAATGTTAATGAAAGAATGATGGATAAAATGATCAGACCTACAAAAACATGGAATCCGTGAAATCCTGTGAGCGTATAAAAACTCGTTCCGAAAATACTTCCTCCTAATGTTACCTGATCGTGTACTAATCGCCAATATTCCTTTCCCTGTCCTACCAAAAAGATTGCTCCCAATAAAATGGTTATTATCAGCCATATTTTCAGATTCTTAATCTTGTCTTTTTTGTAATTTCTGTCTGCCATCAAAAAAGTAAAGCTGCTGACGATTAATACTACAGTGAATATTCCGGTTTTCTTTATGTCAAGGGCCTGTAAGTCGTGAGGTTCGAAACCTGCTGTGAAAGCCATATATACAAACGACATTATGAGGCAAACGAAAAACATGCCTTCCGTTCCTATTACCAATTTCATCATTGTTTTGTTCATGGTATTTGTTTTTTAAACGCGAATTTTAGACACGAATTACACGAATTCTTCCAACTACGAACTACGAACTTTGAACTTTGAACTTTGAACTTTGAACTTTGAACTCCAAATCCCAAATCCTCAATCCCAAATCCTTATTCCTAATTCTTCTCTTTCAAATCCCACAACGGCGCTCTTCCATGCACAACAGGCACTTCATCAAAGTTTTTTAATGACGGAGGTGAACTGGCAGCCCATTCCAGCGTAGATGCATCCCATGGATTGCCACCTGCTTTCTTTCCGCTTTTAAGAGATTTTACTATGTTATATCCGAGGTATAAAACCGAAAGCCCCATTATGAAAGCGCTAATGGTAGAAATCATATTTAGCATGCCATATCCCGGAAGATCAGGATAAGTAAAAACTCTTCTTGGCATCCCCATCATCCCTAAAGCATGCTGCACTAAAAACGTACCGTTAAACCCAATCACAAATAACCAGAAAAACAATTTTCCCATTTTTTCATCCAAAAATTTTCCGGTCATTTTAGGAAACCAATAAAACAATCCGGCAAACACTCCGAAAATAGTTCCGCCGATGAATACATAGTGCAAATGCGCTACTACATAATAAGTATCGGTCAATTGCCAGTCTATCGGCACAATGGCAAATGCAATACCCGAGAGGCCTCCAATCGTAAATTCAATTAAAAAAGCAACCGCAAACATCATTGAGGCGGTAAATCTTATTTTACCTCCATACATCGTAGCTATCCACGCAAAGACTTTTACACCCGTCGGGATGCCTATCAACATACTGGCCGCTGAAAAAAACGTGTCAGCCGTATTTCCCATGCCCACTGCAAACATGTGATGCGCCCACACTCCAAAGGCAAGCAAGGCTATGGCGACAGAAGAAGCGGCAACAAACGCGGCTCCAAAAATCGGCTTACGTGAAAATGTAGGGATCACTTCAGATATAATTCCAAAAGCAGGCAGGATCACAATATAAACTTCGGGGTGTCCGAAGATCCAGAATAAATGCTGCCACAACAATGCAGAACCACCAGCCTCTGTATCGAAAAAGAGAGCACCGAATTGCCTGTCCAACAAAAGCATTGACAGCGCCGCGGTGAGTGCCGGAAATGCGGCTATCAGTAAAAATGAATTTACAAAAACCATCCACACAAACATGGGTACTTTGTTAATGGACATCCCCTTGGTTCTGTAATGCAAAACGGTTACAATTAAATTTACGGAAGTTGTTACGCTTCCTATTCCCGCAAGCAAGAGTCCCATACAGTAATAGTCAACACCCGGACCGATGGAATAATTTTTTCCACTAAGCGGTACGTAATTAAACCAACCCGCATCCGGCGCACCGCCAGCCAGAAAGCTGAAATACAACAACATTCCGCCCAACAAAGTCATCCACAAACTGAAAGCATTTAAACGGGGGAAGGCCATTTCATTCGCTCCAATCATCAGCGGTACAAAATAAATAGCAAATCCGAATAAGGAGGTCATGGCTACAAAAAAAACCATGGTGGTTCCATGCATCGTAAACATTTGATTATAGATTTCAGGACTTAAAAAGTGATTTAACGGTTGCGCTAATTGTATGCGCATAAGCAACACTTCTATCCCGCCAATAATCAGGAATAACAGTGCCATCAACAGATACATGATTCCGATCAGTTTGTGATCTACCGTAGATATCCATTGCAGCAAGCCCTGGTCGCCTGTAACGCTGATGCTTGGAAAAGTTTCTGCCGGTTCTGGTATGGCTATTGATTCACTCATCTTTATTTTAGTTGATTGAGATATTGTACGATTGCATTTACAGTGTCTTTATCGAAATTGAAATCAGGCATGTGAGCCCCTGGTTTTATATTCTGAGGATGATTGACCCATTTAAATAAATTAGATTCATTATTTTCCATTAATCCGGTCAGGAGTGTATGCCTGCTTGCCACGTGAGTAAGATCGGGACCTACATTGGAAGTTGCTGCTGTCCCTTGTATGCGATGGCAACTTGCGCAGGTTTTTGATTGAAACAATTCAGCCCCCGTTACTGCAAGGTTTTCTGTCGGCACCACAGCGGGTTTGGCATTTTCTTTAAGCCATTTATTGAAATCATTTTCATTATGCACGATTACATTAATGCGCATCCAGGCATGTTGTGCTCCACAAAATTCACTGCATGCGCCAATATATTTACCAGGTTTATGAATGTCGAGCCATAAGTAATTAGGATGATTGGGAACCAGATCCATTTTATTTCCCAATTCAGGAACCCACCAGTCATGAACCACATCCGCCGAGCGCATCTGCATCAGCAAGCGTTTTCCCGCAGGCAAATGAACTTCGTTGGCGGTAACTACATTTGCGCCGGGGTATTCTACTTCCCACCACCATTGATGCCCGGTGATAATGATATCCGGTTGCCTGTCTTTTGGAACTTCGGGCGACACCATGCTCATGACAGTAAGCGTTTGGTAAAAGAAAAATACAAGTATTAAAACAGGGCCTCCAATCATCGCCCCTTCCAGCATTTTACTGTGTGATGTTTTCAACACCTCGTCCGTATCATCCTTTTTTTTCTTGAATTTAATGAGGATATAAACGATTAGAAAAATTACCAACAACAGCATAAGTGCGGCGCCTATGTTGAAATAATTAAACAGCCGGTATATATGGTCAGCCTGCTTTGATGCAGGATTCATAACAGATTGTAGTAAGACAAGATTTTGGAAATATAGAATTAATAGCAACATTATTGATCAGTTTTTTTTTTAAAGAAAAAAGTAACCAGGCTAATACATTCGATTTTACTTTTCTTTTTTTAATATTTTTCAGACTTCATTAAAATAATTTCACAGTTTGGGAAAAAATTATCTAAGTAGAAAAAAAAGATAAGGAGCGTGTAAATTCAAAGCTTCTATCATTAAAGTAAATTCTAAATAAAGCAAACCCTAAATAGAATAAAAGAAATCATGATACAATTGAGCAATTCATTATTATGAAAACCTTTTAACAAAAATTTTAACAAAGATTATGCCCTTTATAAATATCCTCTGAGATTCTCTACTATCTGATTATACGGTGTCAATTTGTTTCTTTTTCTTCTCTTCAGAATTCAACTTATGATGTTTAATATTGGATGCCATATTATATAAGAACGCACATTTTTTATAAAAAGCTATACATTTTATATGTTAGCAAAAATTAGTTGTAACAGAATCTGCATCCGGGCCATCATATTTGATTGTGTGCTGTAATAAATTTAATGGCCTTTTTATTTCATTGTCCTACATCACATTCAGGTCAATAATTGAATGCTGATTTGAATAATATTTAATTACCTTTTTGCGATAAAATATAGAGTAATAATAATTATTTTTTTTCTTCTTCAGAAAAATCAGCAATCTGTTATTTGGACGCCTGCCAGATCAGATAGGGAAGTTTATTATTGAAGACAATCATTTTATTGAAGAAAAAAAGATGTTGAGTTATTTTCCCAAAAAAATGTTGTGTGGAGAAAGTACCTGCATTATTTTGATTTGCTCAAACAATAAGAAATTTTATTTTGAAAAATTTATTCAAAATTCGATTATAAGTTTATTACTCTTTCCTATCTCCCAATCATTACCGCTCTAAGAGAATCGGATTACTTTGATTTTTTTGGCATCCTTATTTATTTGAAACGCTGAGAGAGGTTTCCGCTTTTTAAAATAATTTGCCATGAAAAAACTATTATTATTCGCGATTGGTTTTGC
>JBBSSE010000210.1:0-5570 GCA_038242375.1 Chitinophagales bacterium | reverse complement strand
TCACGAATTTCTGTCAATGAATTATCTGACGTTCATTCTTTTTCAGATCATAAATCAGGCCTTGTTTGAAAATTAGAACCATCTAAACAATTGCGAGCAATACGATTTGTGGGACACGAATCGGGGCTGCCGCAGTGGTGCAGTCCAAATTCGTGCTTTCGTTTCGCATAAGTTTGTTTCTGTGTTTCGCCTGAATACTTTTGATTCTTACACTACGAGTAAATTCGTTTCGTCCCCCGTGCAGCCTAAATTCGTGTCTCACGAATTTCTGTCAATGAATTATCTGACGTTCATTCTTTTTCAGACCATAAATCAGGCCTTGTTTGAAAATTGGAACCATCTAAACAATTGTGAGCAATACGATTAGTGGGACACGAATCGGGGCTGTCGCAGTGTTCTTAAAAAGTTATATAGAAGTGAGGAGTTAGGGTTTGGAGTTTTTAGTTGAGTGTTTTTTGGTTGATGAACTTGATGCGGAGGATATAAATTTTTATAAAATAAAACCAGGAAGTATATTTTCAGTTTATTTATTGTTGGCTGAAAATACCTTCCCGATTTTTTATTTTGAATGAATTCAATCATTTTATTTTTGAAAACTTCCTAATAATTAATTAATCGAAAAATTGATCCCTAAACCAATCCTTTTTCTACCAGATATTCTGCAATTTGAACAGTATTTGTGGCCGCACCTTTTCGTAAATTATCACTTACTACCCAGCAGTTAAGCGTTTTTGCCTGCGATTCATCCCGACGGATCCTGCCAACAAACGTGTCGTCTTTTTCATGCGCGGTTATCGGCATGGGGTACACGAAATTATCCACATCATCCTCTAAAACAAGACCCGGTGCATCAGACAGAATTTGTTTAATTTCCTCCAGATCAAAATCATTTTCAAATTCAATATTTAAACTCTCACTATGTCCACCCATTACCGGTATACGTACACACGTCGCCGTTAGGTTGATGGAGTCGTCACCCAGAATCTTCCTTGTTTCATTGATCATTTTCATTTCTTCCTTGGTGTATCCGTTCTCCAGGAAAACGTCTATATGAGGAATCGCATTTTGATCTATCCTATACTTATAGGCCATTTCTCCTTCTACTTTATTCCGCTCATTATTCATTTGAGCAACGGCTTTTACGCCGGTTCCTGTAACACTTTGGTAGGTTGAAATCACCACTCTTTTAATGGTATATTTTTCATGTAGAGGTTTTAAAACCAGAACCATTTGTGTGGTAGAACAATTCGGGTTGGCTATAATTTTATCTTCTTTTGTAAGTGTTGAAGCATTTACTTCCGGTACAATTAATTTCTTTGAAGGATCCATTCGCCAGGCTGAAGAATTGTCAATAACCACTGTACCGGCTTCGGCAAATTTAGGAGCGAGGGCAAGAGAGGTTTCGCCTCCGGCAGAAAATAAAGCGATGTCCGGTTTCAAAGCAATTGCATCTTCTGCAGAAACTACCTTATATTTTTTTCCTTTGAAAGATATTTCTTTACCAATACTCCTTTCTGATGCCACAGGAATAAGTTCTGTCAAAGGGAAATTTCTTTCTTCCAAAATTTGCAACATTTTATTACCTACAAGGCCGGTTGCACCAATTACTGCTATTCTCATTTTTTTGTATTTTCCAATTGTTTTAAATGAAGGGACAAAGAATAAAATTGTATTTATCTTTAGCTGCAAAGCTACAACTTATGGGTAAAATCTTTTTTTCCTTGTTTCTGTTTTTATGCCTGGTGTCTAAAATTTCAAATGCACAAATTTCTGAAGATTTTTCAGACGGGAATTTTACTTCAACACCGACGTGGATAGGGAATACGACCGATTTTGTAGTGAATGACCAATTCCGGTTGCAGAGTAGCAACATTATCGCAAACAGTACTTTTTATTTAAGTACTGCCAATAGCCTGGCTAAAAAAGTAGAATGGACATTTTGGGTACAGTTGGCTTTTAATCCATCTTCCACTAATTATGTGGATGCTTTTTTAACTGCTTCTGCAAGTGATTTAACGCTGAATACAACTTCGGGTTATTTTGTTCGACTTGGTGGCACGGACGACGAAATATGTTTGTATCGTAAAAGCGCTTCAGGAACGATAACCAAGATAATACAGGGGGCAAAACAAATTTTAAATACCAGTAATAATATTATTAAAATAAAAGTAACCCGTGATGAAAATGATTCGTGGATTATATCAAGAGATATCACGGGAACCGGAAATAATTATGTGGTAGAAGGAAATGTGGTGGACAATACATTCAACACTTCGGCGTATTTTGGTTTTTTAATTAAACAAAGTACCGCCAGTTTTTTCCAAAAGCATTTCTTTGATGACATCCATATAAAAAATTATGTGCCTGATTTGATCCCTCCTTCCGTTTTATCTGCCACAGCTATTTCCAATAATTCAGTAGATATTTTATTCGATGAACCTCTTGATAAAACCAGTAGCGAAATGCCCGGGAATTATTTTGCTGGTAATGGATTGGGAATTCCTTCACAAGTATATCTTGATGCTCAAAACCCTGCCCTGGTACACCTTGTATTCAATCAGACCTTTACGAACGGTGTTGATTATTCTATGATTATTGCAGGAGTAAAGGACCTGGCAGGAAATGAACGAACGAATGGCTCTGCAACTTTCAATTATTATACGCCTCAACGGTATGATGTTGTGATCAGTGAAATTTTTCCGGATCCTTCGCCCCAGGTAGGATTGCCCTTACTTAAGTTTTTAGAGCTTACAAATACTTCTTCACGACCGGTAAATTTGCAAGGCTGGAAAATAAAAGATGGAAATTCTACAGCTACCTTACCAATGTATCAATTGCTGCCAGATAGTTTCGTGATTGTAACAGCCACAAATTCAGCTTCAGCTTATGTTGGTTATGGACCTACCTTAGGCGTTGCAAATTTTCCTTCCATGAATATTGGCGGCAGCACGCTTATACTTCAATCTGCATCTGGTGCTACCATGCATACGATGCAATACGACCTCACTTTGTACAAAAATGAATTGAAAAAAGATGGTGGCTGGTCACTGGAAATGATCGATACAAAAAATCCTTGTGCAGGTAGTTTAAACTGGACGTCAAGTACTCATTCAAACGGTGGGACGCCCGGAAAAAGAAACTCGGTGAATGGCATCAATAAAGATGAAAATGCTCCGCAATTAATACATATTTTTGCTGATAATGAATCCACGATTACGTTAAATTTCAATAAAACATTAGATAGTACGAAAGCCGTTGCAATCGTTAATTATACGTTTGATAATGGTTTATCAGCAACCCGTATTGAAGCCTTGCCCCCCTTTTTTAACCAGGTGATTGTCCAATTAAATGCAGAAATTGTTCCGGCAAAAATGTATACTGTTTCTGTGAAGAATGTTTCTGATTGCAGCGGAAATGTAATCGGTGCGAAAAATTCTGCCAAATTCGGGTTAGCGACACCTGCAGATCATATGGATGTTGTTGTAAATGAAGTACTCTTTAATCCTCCACCAATGGGTGTGGATTATGTGGAGATATACAATCGTTCCCCGAAAAATATTGATTTGAATAAACTGCACCTCGCAAACAGGAATAGTAGTGGAGTGATTAGCAGCATTCAACAGGTTTCCAAAGAAAGCCGTTTACTTTTTCCAGGTGAATACGCCTTATTAACGAGTGATCCGGACATCGTTAAAGGTCAGTTTATAACAACAAATCCGGATGCTTTTATGAAGATGAGTTCCATGCCATCTTATTCAAATACTTCCGGAAATGTCATTGTCTTAAATCTTCACGGAGATGTGCTGGATGAGGTTAAATATTCAGATAAATGGCATTTCAATTTATTAAAAAATGCACAGGGTGTTGCTCTTGAGAGGATTAATTATGATGGGCCTTCAAATGCTACAAATTTTCATTCCGCCGCGGCTTCTGCGGGATATGGAACTCCTGGTTATAAAAACTCTCAAAACCTGGAAAATGTAGAGGTAAAGGGAGATATTACGATTGTTCCGGAAGTTTTTTCTCCCGATCATGACGGAATAGATGATTTAGTAACCATACATTATAATTTCCCTTCGGCAGGATATGTGGCGAATATTACAATCTTTGATGCTTCCGGCCGACCGGTAAGATATCTTCAAAAGAATTCTTTAAGCGGTATAAAAGGATATTTCCGCTGGGATGGATTAGATGATAAAGCCCGGAAACTACCCCAAGGCATTTACATCATTTATACGGAGATATTTAACCTGGATGGAAAGAAAAGAATCTTTAAAAATTCAGTGGTGTTGGCACGAAAGGTGAATTAGTGAATTGGATAAAAGTTGTTTTTCTTTGCTTAGCTAAAACCTAATACCTAATACCCACAACCTAATCAATGTCCTTCACTCCCGAACAATCTTTTTCAAAAATAAAACAGTATTGCGCTTACCAGGAGCGTTGTCATTCTGAGGTGAAAACGAAACTTTATTCATTCGGTTTGAATAAAAATGAGGTAGAAGAAATTGTGTATCTGCTCATTACAGAAAACTATCTTAATGAAGAGCGCTTTGCAATAATGTATGCCGGAGGGAAATTCAGGATGAAACAATGGGGTAAAAATAAAATAAAGCAGTCCCTGAAATTTAAACAAATCAGTGATTATTGTATCAGGAAAGCCTTAAAGGAAATCAACGAAACGGATTATAGGAAAACTTTTTTCAAATTGGCGGATCAAAAAATAAAATCGCTTAAAGGAGAGAAAAATATTTTTACGAGGAAACGAAAATTGCAGGATTTTTTGATCAGGAAAGGATATGAAAGTCACTTGATTATGGAGGTAGTTAATGGTTTGTAGCCATTAGCCATTGGCCATTAGCTTTTAGCTTTTTGTTCTGATCTTTGTACCAAATTTGATAGCTGATACCTGACACCTGAAACCTAAAACCCACAACCTACCCCTAATACCTAATCCCCATGCAACCACTCACCATCACCATCATACAAACAAATCTCTTTTGGGAAGATAAAGAAGCGAATCTGAATATGCTTCAGCAAAAAATTGAAGGCATTAAAGAGAAAACGGAATTAGTTGTTTTACCGGAAATGTTTAGCACCGGATTTAGCATGAAGCCGGAAGGACTTGCAGAAACCATGGATGGGAATACGATGCAATGGATGAAAGATGTGGCGGCAAAAAATAGGATTATTCTCACAGGAAGCATCATTATTGAGGAGGATGGCAACTATTATAATCGCCTGATCTGGATGCTTCCCAACGGACAATTTGGAAAATATGATAAAAGACATTTGTTTGCTTTTGCCGGTGAGCATGCGCATTATTCAGCCGGAAGTAAGCGCCTGATCGCCTCGGTTAAAGAGTGGAAAATCAATTTGCAAATATGTTATGATTTACGTTTTCCTGTGTGGGCAAGACAAAGCCCGGCAGAAAGTGAGTTGCAATATGATGTGCTGATTAATGTTGCCAACTGGCCACAAAAAAGAAGTACCGCCTGGAATACACTTTTGCAGGCGCGCGCGATCGAGAACCAGTGTTTTGTAGTAGGAGTGAACAGGGTAGGAGAAGATGG
>JBBSSE010000209.1:0-5579 GCA_038242375.1 Chitinophagales bacterium | reverse complement strand
AGTTCATGAGAGGTTATTACTATTTTCTGTTGGTTTCTATGTATGGCGATGTGCCCATGAGGCTTGAGTCTACAACCATTACAGGAGCAGCTACGAATAATGTTCCAAGAACGCCCAGCAAAGATGTATATGCCCAAATACTAAAGGATATGACTGATGCAGAAGCAAAATGTTATCCTGCAACGAAATTCGGTTATTCCAGTCGTGTTTCTCAAACTACGGTACAAGGTATTTTAGCGAGAGTGTGTTTAACCATGGCCGGATATCCCTTATTAGATAAAACGAAATACAAAGATGCACTTACATGGGCTACCAAAGTACAGGCTTCCGGTATTCACTCTTTAAATCCAAGCTACAGTCAAATATTTATAAATGAAGCTCAGGATATTTATGATATAAAAGAAGCGATGTGGGAGGTAGATTTCAATGGTAATGATTTGGTAAATGGTTATCAGGAAAATGGAAGAGTAGGGAATGCAAATGGTATAGCAACTACTAATTTAGATACAGGGTATAGTTATGCCCAAATAAATGTTACAAAGAAACTATATGACCTTTATGGCGATGGAGATTTACGTAGGGATTGGGCAATTGCCCCTTACGGCTATGGTGGAACTCCTTTAGTTAGACAACCTAAGGGTACTTTAATTTATGATAGAAACTGTGGTAAATGGAGAAGATCTTATGAACTATTGACACCTAAAAGTAAAAATAATACAGGCCAGAATTTCCCTATCCTAAGATATGCAGATGTATTACTAATGCTGGCAGAAGCCGATAATCAAGTAAATGATGGCCCTTCAGTAAATGCTTATGAAGCCCTTAACCAGGTACGCAGAAGAGCCTTTGGCTTTCCGGTAAATACACCTAATACTCTTTCAGACATACCTGGCAGATTGAGCGGTACACAATTTCAAGAGGTAATTGTAGATGAAAGAGCCAGGGAATTATGTTTTGAAACACAGAGAAGGCCTGACCTGATAAGATGGGGTATATGGACACAAACCATGAGCGCTTTAGCAAATCAAATAACTACTGATTTAGGCAGCAACGCTTTGAAATATGCAGCAATACCTGCAGCTAATGCAGCTTCTTCACCTAAATTTCTGTTGTACCCAATACCAGCATCGGAGATTAATGTAAACAAAGTGGCTACCCAAAACCCTGGTTATTAAATAACTGATAAAATAAGTTGGTATTAAAATTTATTCAACAATTTTTAAAAAAGTAACTATATGAAACATATTCGATTAATAATAGGAATGGCAGGCTTGATAGCGTTTGCTTCCTGCAATAAGGAACTTACTATAAAGCCTTTAGATTTCTCTGTCACGGCTGATAAATCAACCTATAATGTTGGTGATACAGTACACTTTTCATTTACCGGCAACCCGGATATTATAAGTTTATATTCCGGGGAAGATGGAAATAATTATGAATTTCGGGAGAGGACTATTGTTGATGGTAAACCCCAATTGCAATTTACTTCTTTTGCTCAATATGGCGTACAAGTAAATACTTTACAGTTGATGGTTTCCACTGATTTTACCGGAACTTATGATGCTGCAAGTATAGCCAAGGCCACATGGACTGATGTTACTGCAAGGGCTACTTTATCTACTGGTGCAGATAATACTCCATCAGGGATAGTTGATTTGTCAGATATCCTGGCGCAAAAAAAGCCTGTTTTCATTTCTTTTAAATTTATCGGTACAGCAGGCAGTATACAAAAAACATGGACAATAAAGAATCTTACTCTCAATCTATTAAAAACGAATAATCAGGTACTGCCTATTACTGATATTGCCAGTGCAGGATGGAAACAGGTTAGCATTCAGAACGCTGCAGTAGTATGGGCCATTACTGCACCACAACTTCGTATACAAGGTGGTAATGCCACCGTTGATGCCAATGAAGATTGGGTAATTTCAAAATTATTGTATTTGAACCAGGTTGCACCTGATGTTTCTTTACCGATTAAAAATATTACACAAAAGGTTGATAGCTTCGATTATGTATTCTCAGCACCCGGAAATTACAAAGTAGTTTTCCTGGCTGCTAATGCGACCGCGGATAAACAAGAGAGCACAACGAAAGAAATTGATTTAACGATTAAATAGCCGTGTTTTTATGAATGAGCAAATTTTTGATTTATTTATTGTGTAACTTATTTTAGTCTGTTTGATTAATAGAAATATGACCGAAAAAATATTACGGAAGAACTTCTGAAAATATTCTAAGAGGTTGTCTAAAGAAGAGTAAAAGCAAAGGCTGTACAAGCTATTTTGGGGGAGTAAATGACCCTTCATACGAATGGACTCAAAACAATTGCGTTTTAAAAAAGTACCCGATTGATTAACAAACGGAAATCCAAAGTAAAAAATATAATGAATATGAAGCCTTTTTTAATGTTCCTAATAGCATTTTCATTTCTAACTGCTGCCAGAACAAATGCTCAGGATAAAAAACAAACAGAAGCGGATCGTGTAAAGATGGAACACGCTCAAATAGGAATTGATGATAGTCAACCACAGGAAGCCTATAAACGCACAACCAATCCTGGCGCACAATGGTTTCCTGAAGCCGGATTTGGCATGTTTATACATTGGAGTATATCATCTGTAAAAGAACTTAATCTATCCTGGCCTATGATGGCTGGTACACAAATAGGATGGAGTGCTAAAAAACCTTCTCAGGATTCCATTAATAGATTTGTCGCAAATGGAGATTTCTTTGCAGGTGATAAATGTGAAAAGGACAATACTTGCATTACCCCAAACCAATATTGGGCTTTAGCAAAAGATTTTGATCCTAAAAATTGCGATCCCGATACCTGGGTCAAATTGGCTAAAGAAGCAGGTATGAAGTATGTTGTATTTACTACCAGGCATCATGATGGTTTCGCTATGTGGCCAAGTAAATATGGAGATTTTAATACAAAGAACTATTTGGGTGGAAGAGATTTTGTGAAAGAGTTTGTAACTGCTTGTAGAAAGTATGGGCTAAAAGTGGGTTTATATTATTCAGGTCCCGATTGGCATTTTAACCGGGATTTTCAAAACTTTTTATATTACGGTCTTAGTCGTGATTATAAAAACATCCCTTCAATAGATGCCAATCTGCAGGTAAGAAAAACTGTGAAAACAGAAGCAGAAAAACAAAAACACTATGAAGATGTTGCCGCATATCTTAAAGGCCAAATAACAGAACTACTTACCAATTATGGCAAAATAGATCAGATTTGGTTTGATGGCGGTCCTGATATTCCTAAAGGTAACATAGCCAGGCAGCATACAATTACCATGGAGGAAATTCACCAATTACAGCCTGGCATTGTTGTAAGCCCAAGGTTCTTTGGCTATGGTGATTACAATTCTTTAGAAGGCGATAAATCTTTGCCAACAACCAAACAAGAGGGTTGGACAGAATTATGTGAAACAATAGCTTCTTCCGGTTGGGGTTATACAAAAGTTCCTTTAAAATCTACTGCTTATGTGTTAAATCAATTGGCGGTTTGTCGATCAAATAATACGAATTTCTTACTAAACTTCGGACCAACAAAAGAGGGGGTATTTTCTAATGAAATGGTGAGCCGTCTGAATGATATTGCTGCGTGGATGAAAGTGAATGAGATTGCCATTTCCGGAACATCTGTGCTGGGAAAAGGAGAAGAAGCATCGGTGCCGGTGGTTGCCAAAGAAAAGCATCGTTATTTATTTGTGATACCTGCCGTGAAGGGTATTAATGCTCCTGTATTACCACTTGCAGCAGAAACGATTACTTTCAAAACACCCCATTTAATTGAAAGCATTAAGATGTTAGGAAAGGATACGAAAATTAATTATGAGGTAAACAACGGAACTGTTACTATTCATATACCTGAAGAAACTCGCTCCTTTAATGGAAATGTATTGGATGTGAAATTGAAATAGAACGGATCAAATGGCGAAAAATAAATAAACAGGTTCCATAGAAAAAACGACAAATGAATATTATAAGAGCTTTGGAACTTGGTTTGTATATATTTTTACTTCATGCTTTAATGGAGAGCCGCGAAATCACGGAAATATTTGATAAAAATTATTTGAGCGAACGGGAAAAAGATTTATGTGGGTTCTTGAAAAATCCATGGCCGGAAGAAGCCGGCAAATAGATTAAATGAATTAAAAAATGATTTTTATGATGAAGGAAATACAATATTTTTTTAAAGTCAAAAAAGGTTCACGAAATTTTCTTTTAATCTTTCTGTGCTTGTTTGTTTTCAGCAACTCATCCATAGCACAATCAGACTCATCAAAAGAGGCGGAGCGTTTGGAGTGGTGGCAGGACGCAAAATTTGGATTGTTCCTGCATTGGGGATTATACTCACAAGCAGCAGGGTTATGGCATGGGAAACCGTACAGAGGGAATGAACATTTCATGATCTATGAAAAGGCATCTCTTAAAGATTATGGGGCCATTGCAAATGATTTTAATCCTACGAAGTTTAATGCGGATCAATGGGTGATGTATGCGAAAAATGCCGGAATGAAATACATCGTTATTACCACCAAACATCATGATGGTTTTGCTATGTATAATTCGCCATCCAGTGATTATAACATTGTAAAACGAACCCCTTTTAAACGGGATCCTCTGAAAGAGCTGGCTGAAGCCTGTAAAAAGCATGGAATTAAATTAGGGTTTTATTATTCATTAGGCAGAGACTGGGAAGATCCCGATGTACCTACGAATTGGCCGACCAAAGGCGGACGTAGCAACCTGGTGGATTATCCCAATGAGGATATAAAAGATTTAAATAAATACATTGATCGCAAAGTAATGCCGCAAATACGCGAGCTTCTTACACAATATGGTCCGGTAGCCGTGCTTTGGTTTGATACACCTGAATTATTAAAAAAAGAGCAGAGCGAAAAAGTATTAAACTTAATAAGAACATTGCAGCCGGATTGTATCGTGAACAACCGTGTCGGAAACGGGCTTGGGGATTATAAAGTGTCTGAGCAAACAATTACTCAAAAGGCTGTTTTAACTCCGTGGGAAGCTTGCATTACAATTAGCAGGGGATGGGGATATAACAGGTTTGATACAGCCTGGAAGTCACCGGAATTATTGGTGCGCCAATTAGTGGAAATTGTCAGTAAAGGCGGGAATCTTTTACTAAATGTTGGCCCTGAAGGCACAGGTGAATTTCCTCCGCAGGCAGTTGAACGTTTGAAAGCAATAGGCGGTTGGATGAAAATAAATGATGAAGCCATTTATGATACGAAACCCTGGAGTGTATCCAGCGAGATGGTTTCTGATAAAACGCTGAGCAATGCTGCTGTTGACGATGCTTTAGGAGACGTTACCTCAAAAGTAATTTTGCCGGATATTTACTTCACTTCAAAAGGAAATACGATCTATGTTTTTGCCCGTAGTTGGAAAGATGCCACTGTCCCGGTAAAAAGTTTAGCTGCTGACAAACAATCAATAGCTTCTATAAAATTACTGGGATCAAAAGCAAAAATTAAATGGCAGGCAGATAATGATGGGTTAACGATTAAAATGCCGAAAAATAAAAAGTTGCCAAAAGATGT
>JBBSSE010000208.1:0-5622 GCA_038242375.1 Chitinophagales bacterium | reverse complement strand
TATTTACGTCTTGGCTCATTGTACCGGCAATACACTCCTTACAAAAATGTGCAGGAATTGAAAGCGGGAACATGGTTGACTGTAAGTTGCAATTCACTGGAGATAAAAGAAACCAATTGGTGGAATGTGCATGATTTCTATGTAAAAAATAGTTCGGACTCTTTTGAAGAAGCTTTACAAAAAACGGATGATTTCTTACACCTCGCCATTAAAAGAAGATTGGAAACAAGTGACCTCGAAGTGGGGAGTTTTTTAAGCGGGGGAATTGATAGCGGACTTGTTACAGCCATAGCCAGCGGGTATCACAAAAATCTAAAAACATTTACTGTTTCATTTGATGGAGAATATGATGAAGCTCCGCTTGCCCGGCAGGTGGCTCAACAATACGGAACAAAACATACCGAAATAAAGATCTCGTTCGACAACCTGAAAAATGATCTTGAAACCATTTTAGGCAATTATGGAGAACCGTTTTTTGACAGCTCAGCCATACCCAGTTATTATGTAAGCAAAGAATCAAAAAAGCATGTAACCGTCGTGCTGAATGGCGATGGCGCTGATGAGCTTTTTGGTGGTTATAGAAGGTATGTTCCTTTTGCGCAGTATGATTTCTTCAAAAAGAACTTCCTGGTGAAAACGCCCGCCACCATTTTTAAAACACTTGCGCCTGCGTCTAATAATAAAAAATCAATCTACAATTATATTTACCGGCTTGCAGCACTTGCCTCCAAATCAGACCTGGAAATATATCTTTCCGCAGGAGTGGATATTTTTGAGGATTATGAAAAAAACATCATTGACCCAGGCTTCAATTATCTTAAGGAAATAGAGGATGATTTTAAAAAAATAGCGCATAGCAATTTATCAGGCCTGAAGAAAATAATGAACCTGGATTTTGATACCAACCTTTTTAGTGACCTCCTCGTCAAAATGGATATCGCCACAATGGCCAATTCACAGGAAGGAAGGAGTGCGTTTTTATCAAAAGAATTTTTAGAATATATCCCTACGTTACCTGATAATTATAAAATAAAGGGAAAAACGACTAAATATTTACTACGTCAACTTTCAAAAAAATACCTTCCTGCAGATATAATCAATCAACCGAAACGCGGTTTTGAAATCCCTTTGAAACATTGGATAAATAATGAATTAAAGGAACCTGTTTTTGATTATCTTACAGCACCCAACGCATTTTATAAAAAGTTTGTAACCAAAGAATTTGTCCACAAGCTGTTGCTGAATAAAATAAATATACCCCTTGAGAAAAGAGCAAAAATTTTATGGACATTACTATCATTGGAAATCTGGCACAAACAACAAAACCAATGAGTAAAAGCAGCGTAAAAAAAATTGCCGTAATCGAAAACGGACTTTTTTCCACATACACTATGCGGGACAGTCTTATGAAAAGATTGATGAAGGAAGGATATGAAGTGCATGTACTCACTCACACAAACAGTTTTGCCGGACAGGTAGAAAAAACGGGTATTAAAGTCATAAATATCGGTTCAGGGAATCTTCATCCAATAAAGGTTTCAAAATACATTTACAATCTGTTTTCTGCATTGAAACGCATTAAACCAAATGTGGTTCTCACCTTTAGTATCCGACCGGCCATTTGGGGTAATTTTATTACACGTTATTTAAAAATACCCACCATAACAAATATCACGGGAGTGGGCCCGCTTTTTAGCAGTAAAAATATCGCGTATAGAGCTGCGCGTTCTATCTATCGTTTGGCATTAAAAAAGACATCCATAGTTTTCTTCCAAAACTTTGATGATATGGATCTGTTCATTAAGCACAAATTTGTAAAACCGGAAAGAGCAGAAAGAATTCCGGGTTCGGGAATTGATTATGAAAAATTCAGTCCTGTTTTGGTCAATAAAAAAAGTAATCCATTTCAATTTCTCTTCATTGGGAGGTTAATAAAAGACAAAGGCATATTTGAATTTATAGAGGCCGCCAGGATCATCCATAAAAAATATCCGAATGTGACCTTCGGTGTTCTTGGCCCATTTTGGAATCAGAATTTAAAATCTAATACGATCACGAAATCAGATCTTCAAAACTGGATCGATGAAGGCATCATTGATTACATGGGTGAAAAGAAAGATGTCCGGAATTTCATTGCAAAGGCAGATTGTATTGTTCTGCCCTCATACAGGGAAGGAACCTCGAATATTTTATTGGAGGCTTCTTCTATGGAAAAGCCTACAATAACCTGTAACACGACAGGTTGTAAAGAAATTGTAGAGGATGGAATTACGGGCTTTTTATGCAGGGTAAAAGACGCCAAAGACCTGGCAGAAAAAATGGAAAAAATGTTGCTTTTATCCCCGCTTGAAAGAGAAGAAATGGGAAAAAAAGCCCGGGAAAAAATCATCCGGGAATATGATAAGGAAATTGTTTTATTTGCCTATCTGAAAGCAATTGATCAATTGTTACTTGCCGGTTAATTCACATTCATAATTATCCGGGCTAGCTTACGTACATCATGTATAAGAAGGGAAAGCGTAAATTAGCATCCCAATTAAACCTTTCATCAAAAACAGCATCAAAGGCAAAAGATTTTTTTTGTCGCGATAGTACAACTTATGAAGAATCCTCAAAATGACCAGGAACTTTTGGAAAGTTTCAAAAATCCTGCAACAAAGGAGCGGGCCTTTACGGATATTATAAAAAAATATCAGGAACGATTGTATTGGCATATCAGGCGCATGGTTGTGGATCATGAAGATGCGAATGATGTTCTTCAAAACATGTTTATAAAGGTCTGGAAAGGCCTTGAAAATTTCCGGGAGGACAGTCAGCTTTACACCTGGCTCTATCGCATTGGAACAAATGAGTCCCTCACATTTCTATCAGCCCAAAAAAAACGCCATGCGACCTCATTAAGTGATGAAGAAAATGGATTGAGCAATAAATTAAAAAGTGATGAAGGATTTGATGCAAATAAACTTGAATGGAAACTACAATTAGGCATTCAATCCTTGCCTGAAAAGCAACGGCTCGTTTTTACTCTAAGATATTATGATGAAATGCCGTACCAGGAAATGAGCAAAGTACTTGGCACAAGCGAAGGCGCTTTGAAAGCAAGCTACCATCACGCGGCTAAGAAAATAGAGGATTTTATTTTAAATAATTAAACTTCTTTCACGAAGATTAGTCTGAATAAAAGAATGGAAAAAAATACTGAAATATCAAATGAATTAAAAGCAATCAGTCCCTTGCTGGCTGAAATTCCCAGAGTGAATATTCAATCTGTCCCTCCCGGATATTTTGAAAGTCTGGGAGAAAGAATCACTATCTATTCATTATTGAACCAGGAAGAAACAGAGGAAGATTTTAAGACTATTGAAGCCGGTGTACCCGCTGGTTATTTTGAAAACCTCTCTGATTCCATTTTATCTAAAGTAAAAACAATTGCAGGGGAAGATGTTGAAGAGGATTATTCCGTTTTAAATTCCTTAAAAAATAGCAATGTATTTCATGTTCCCAAAGGATATTTTGAAAATTTGAGTGACACCATTCTTTCCAAAATGCAACAGAAAGAAAAGACGAAAGTTATTTCTATTACGCGGAAAACATGGTGGAAATATATGGCTGCCGCTTTAATTGCCGGAATCATGCTGGTGAGTGCTTTCTACCTTTTTAATTTAGGTGGTAATAATGTTTCTCCATATTTAGCTGCTGCTAAAGAATACCAGACAAGTACTCAGATAGCTGAAGGAATCGCTTCTTTAAATGATGATGATATTATCTCTTACCTCGAAACACATGGAAACATTACAGATAATGATGCGATTTTGAATAATATCGATACTGATCGATTACCAACGGAAGCCGATTATCTGTTTGATAATAATACGCTCAATAATTTCCTGAATAAAATAAATATTGATTACAAATAAAATCATCTATAAAATGAAAAAATATCTACTCCTAATTTTCACACTTTGCTCCTTTTTAATGGTAAACGCACAGAAAAAAGGTGGGGCCGGCGACGACGAAAAAATTCAGGCGCTTAAAATTGCTTTTATCACCCAAAAATTAGAATTGACTTCTGTAGAAGCTCAAAAGTTTTGGCCGGTTTATAATCAATATGATGGCGAGGTAAAAAATCTCAGAAGAAATAACAATGGAGATGTCATAGAAAGAGATGAAAAACTTTTGAATATCCGGAAAAAATACAAGGTTGAATTTGAAAAAATATTAGGGGCTGAACGGACGAATAAGTTATATAGTGTAGAAGGAGAATTCAGAAATGTTCTGATAAAACAATTAAAAAAAAGGGGGCAATAATTGCTAACCCCCGGAAGGTTTTATAAAATTAACCAATTAATCAACGAATTATAAAATAAATCTGGTTATATTTATAAACTTTGTATATTCACCGCACCATTTTTAAAAATATCATGAACATTAAGCTCTTTCTCCGGTATCTATATTCGAACAAATCGTTTAGGTAAAAGAAAATAAGATTAAGCAAGATAATTCGTAACTCAATATGGGACGTAATTACATGACATTAAAAAGTATTAAATAAATTAAGTTATAAAAGTGAAATTTATTTTACTTTTGTACTTAAGTGTTTTTCATAGGTTAGCAACGGCCAGCTCTTTTTAGGGCAGGCCCTTTTTTGAAATAATAATCCTGAAAGAATTATTATTATTTCAGCGCTTTTATTCTTTTGGCATCTTTTCCCGAATGAACGAATCAATTTTAAGCGCTTTTTCTACCCATAAGCTTAAAAGGAAAATTCCGGGTGCTTTATATCATGATAAAAAAGAAAGTTCCATTTTTCCTTCTCACCTTCCTTCCACCACTGTTGCCTGAGATTCATTGATTTTTCACCATCAAAATCATATTTTGCTTTAAATCGGTTTTTCATTTGCTGAAGTTGTGGAGCGACATCTCCTCCGAAAAATATAATTTCTTCTCCATCGATTATTTTAAAAACCTGGTGGTATGGACAATGGGCCCCAGTTACTTCGTAATGAATATAATCATCTATGACACCGTTACCATCAATAAATTCCAGATTTTTACTCTTTTCAAGGAATTTAAAATTCTCCGGTTTATACGAAGTGGAATCCTTTTCAAGTGCAAAATCCCATTCCTGTTTATTTATATAATAAGTTGCATTTTCAAAAGCTGCAACCTTTTTATTTGGATATGCTAAGCCACCGGAATGATCATTATGCAAATGGGATACAAGCACTTTCGTTATATCTGACGGACTTATACCGTGTTTGGCAAGATTCTGATGAATTTGAAGTTTCCCATCATTATCTGTAAATCCTAAGCCGGTATCAAGTAATAAAATATCGCTGGAGGTAATGACTAAAAACGGCTGGATTTCAACCAATAAACTACCCTTTGGTCTTTCCTGTAAATCGTCTTCTTCCAAATTAAATGGAACAAACTTTTTTGTTCTGTCTATCGTAAATGCCCCTTCATCCAGTGCGACTATTTTTGCCATTTATCAAATTTTAGTTGGATTAATTATATTAAATGAGTTTTCTTCCTTAATACATCCGAAAACGAATACTCTTTTTTTCGCGATTGTTCCATTTTTCTATCGGAAACATGGAGATTTTTACTTTCCTCACGATA
>JBBSSE010000207.1:0-5642 GCA_038242375.1 Chitinophagales bacterium | reverse complement strand
GGCAAAAGAAATTGTACGATTAACGGAGGAATCAAAAGCAGATATTCTGGTGATGGGTTCTCATGGACACAAAGGCCTTAAAGATTTAATCTTTGGGCAAACAGCCAATACAGTCCGGCATAAATTAAAAATTCCTGTTTTCATGGTGAATGTGCAGAGTTTGTAGTTTTTAGTTAGGAGTTTGAAGTTTGAAGTTTGATGTTTGAAGTTTGAAGTTTATAGTTTATAGTACTCCAACAAGACACGGCCTTTGTTTTGAGGATAATGACTTTGAATTTAAATATCCGTTCACGGTTCCGTTACAGAGACATTCACAAATAAAAAAAAATTGACCACAAAGGCTCGAAGTACACAAAAGGAAAAATACTACGTATTTTTTAGTATTGGCTGCTGAAAAGTACCCAACCCGATTCAACTTTCTTGATTATGCCCATTAAAAGATTTTATTCCCAATAGTCACTTCCAAACCCTGAAAGGGCGATATGATTATAGTATCATCAGCCCGCTAAGAAACCAAACCCGAAGGGTTGACAGAATCTTTCTGCCAAAAAGCAAAGAGATCTTTTTTAAAAGGTGGCGACTTAAGAATTTATATAGATGTTTAAAGTTTATAGTTTGAGTTCGTAGCAGTTCTGAGGGTAAATGGCTCATTGCCCGAAGCGGACAGCTCACAGCTAACAGCTCACAGCTAACAGCTAAAAGCTAAACCTAACGCCTAATGACTCACTGCTCCCACAATCCGCTCATTCCACTCCGCCTGCTTTTCTTTATCCAGGCTGTGTTTTGTTTCACGATCATATTCATTCTGGAGGGCAATATTTTCATCATAAACCCTGTCAAATATCTGATTGATTAATTGATGATAGTTTTTCATGGTGTAAGTGGCTTTTTTTAATTCTTGTACGAACTTTTCTGTGCCTAACATGGTAATATCAAAATGACGCTGCTCATGCCCGAGATGGTATTCGCTGTTCACCATTCCTTTTTTCCAGGAATTGCTTTTTGTGAAGAAAGTATATACAGAAATATTGAGGTAGAGTACATCTCCATTTTCCTGTCCGTTCCAGGAATAAGCAAACCCGGAGGAGGTTACAGCCGATCCTTTATGACTCATATCCGGCTTTGCTTTAAAATCATCCCAGGTTAGCTTCCGCTTTAGATCGTAATAAATCGTATCGCTTTTGAGTGAAGCAACCTTATTGTCTATGCGCACACTTACCACAACTTTCTGTGAAAAAGATGAAAGAGAAAATACGAAACAAAAAAGAATCAAAAGGAAAGATAGTCTGCGCATTTGAAAAATAAATGATTGATAAATGTCGGATGGAATTTCAAGTCTTTTCCTTTGCAAACATGCCGTTTCTATTTTGAATAAAGAGTTAATGATCTTATTATTAACAAGGTTTTCAGGAGAAACAAAAATGATTTTATACAATCCCTAAACGCTTATTTACCCTGGCAACTATTGCATCTATATCCTGTTTCTCCATACACTTAAAATGGCCAAGCGGACATTTTTCAAATCCTGTTTTACTGCAAGGTCTGCACCATAATTTGTTTATCTCGAACACTTCAAATTCTGTCATATAAGGAACCATTCCAAAAGAAGGAGTTGTATTACCCCAAACAGACAAAATGTATTTTTTAAATGCAGCCGCTATATGCATCATACCTGTATCGTGACTAATAACCAATTTGGCTTTCCGGATAATGTTCGCAGACTCATCTAAAGTGAATTTGCCACAGGCATTATATACTTTTACCGGATCGGTTTCAGCTATCTGATTGCCTTCATCCATATCGCTTTTTCCTCCAACCAAAATGATCGGGAACCTGATTTTCTCAACGAGGGAGATCAATTTATGAACAGGTAATTTCTTGGTATTATGAGCAGCGCCTATTACAATTGCTATAAACCCCTGGGAGTGGGAGAAAGGAAGATCCTTTTCTTTAATTTCTACCCCCGGTGGAATGAAATAATCCAACCCTTTACCATCATTTTTCACTTTCAATGGTTTCATTGCCTGGATGTACCTGTCCACAATATGTATATCAGGCAAGGTGTCTATTTTAAAGCTGGTATAAATCCACTTTTCAACATTCAATTTCCTGAATGCATAAAACGGTTTCATTTTTAATCCGTGCTTAATTTTTAACGAGCGCAGATTATGTTGTAAGTCAATTATACAATCATAATTATTTGCTCTTATCTCCTCAATGGTTTCGTTAAGATCATCTTTTAATAAAAGAATTTTATTTAAATATGGATTGCTGTTCAGAATTCCCTTAAAATCTGCCTTGGTAAGAAAATGAATAACAGCGTCGGGGTATTTGTTCCTTAAACAACGAATAGCCGGAGTCGTTAGTACGATATCCCCAATAGAAGAAAAACGAATCATCAGGAATTTCTTGCTTTTTAAAGCAGCTTTTATTTCCATAATTTCTCTTTAAAGTTCCGGCGGTGAAGGAACTGAACCGGGCTTTTTCTTATTAAAAAATATTTTCCAAAGTATAGGAATTGTAGTTACAGCAATAATGATCAGAACAATAACTTCCAGATGTTCCTTTAAATCATAATCCCATTTATTCATAAGAAATCTTTGCAAAAAATGGCCACTTAATAACATACTGCTCACCCAGAGTACACAACCAAGAACATTATAAAATGCGAATTTCCTTCTATCCATTTTCACGATACCTGCTACGATCGGTGCAAAGGTGCGCACAAAAGGAACAAATCGTGCTATTACGATTGCACCACCTCCATTTTTCTCATAAAATTCATGCGCCTGCAACAGATATTTTTTCTTAAAAAGAAATGTGTCTTTTCTTTCATACAAATAAGGACCACTCTTTCGTCCAAACCAATAACCCACATAATTACCTAAAATACCAGCCGTAGAAATAAACCCAAACAAAATTCCCAGGTCAACCCATTCATTATAACTTTCAAATAAAGCCGCGGTGATCAGTTTATCACTATAAATTCCGGTTACAAAAAGCAAAGCATCCCCCGGTAAAAAAAAGCCTGCAAACAAGCCTGTTTCCGCAAATACAATAAATATGATCATCCACATACCGCCATGGTCAATATAAAATTGCGGATTGAGTAAATCAGCAAAACTTATCCCTAAAAGATGAAGAAGCTCCATTTAAAAAAATAAAATTTAAAATTGTACGGTAAAAAGACAATGTGCAAATATGAGCAAAAGAAAACAGAAATAATGTAAATCAGAAATAAAAGCAAAAGAGGATTCACTAATATGATTATTCTTATCCGACTCACCAAAATTTAATCACTTCCACGTTTTAGTTTCACTCAAAAAAAATTAAAATGATCATGCTTTAATTAATCAGATAAAGAATTCATTGATTGAAAAAAAGAAAACCTCGGCTGATCAAAATACGTTTCATGCGAAAATCATTATTGCCCTTCTAATTTTTGAGAAACATTTTATAAGTCTCTATCATTATATTTACCCGAAAAGTTTTTAACGCATTTAGGATTGTTCATCCGCTGGAATACAAAGAACTTAATAATGTGGACATTGAGCGGAAAAACATGACCGTTAATAAATCTTTTGCCTTCCTTTTTAATTAATTCCTTATTTTTCCAAATCTTTTAACAAAACCATCTAAAAAAAACCAACCAAATTATGAGTTTGTTCGTAAGAAAACCAATGGATGTCTTAATGAATGAAGCATCTGAAACGGGAAGCCATACCCTAAAACGAACCCTTGGCCCTTTTGCCCTTGTTGCTTTAGGAATTGGTGCGATCGTAGGTGCGGGATTATTTTCCATTACAGGTCTTGCAGCCGCAAATAATGCAGGACCCGCCATTTCTCTTTCTTTTATTATCGCTGCGGTCGGATGCCTTTTTGCAGGACTGTGTTATGCGGAATTTTCCTCCATGATCCCTGTTGCGGGAAGCGCCTACACTTATTCTTACGCTACGATGGGGGAATTCCTTGCCTGGATAATCGGTTGGGATCTCGTTTTAGAATATGCAGTAGGTGCCGCTACGGTAGGTATTAGCTGGAGCCGTTACCTCGTAAAGTTCCTGGAAGGTTTTGATATTGTTCTGCCGCAAAGTATTACCGCCGGACCCTGGGATGGAGGAATTATTAATATACCGGGGGTCTTCATTATTGTATTAATGAGTTTACTGTTGATGAAAGGCACGAAAGAAAGTGCTATTGTAAACGGAGTCATTGTTGTCCTAAAAATTGGCGTAGTTATTATATTTATTGCTTTAGGATGGCAATATATCAGAATGGAAAATCTTGATCCATATATTATTCCTGCAAACACTCCTGGCCACGAAGGATTTTTCGAACATGGATTTGGAGGAATCGTCCGGGCAGCCGCAATCGTATTCTTTGCCTATATCGGTTTTGATGCCGTAAGTACTGCCGCACAAGAAGCTAAAAATCCTAAAAAAGATATGCCGGTTGGTATTTTGGGATCATTGGCAATTTGTACTGTATTATATATTCTTTTTGCACACGTATTAACGGGTGTAACCAATTATCAGAATTTTAAAGGAGTTGACGGAATTGCGCCGGTTGCTTTGGCGATTGATCATATGGGTCACACAATGGATGCTGCCGGTAAAATAATTCCTGATTATCCATGGTTGAATCGCGCCATTATTGTTGCTATTTTAGGTGGTTATTCATCTGTAATATTAGTGATGCTGATGGGTCAAAGTCGTGTATTCTATAGTATGAGTAAGGATGGTTTAATTCCACGTATATTTTCTACAGTAAATCCAAAGACACAAACTCCTGCAAAAAGCAACTTCCTTTTCATGATCTTCGTGAGCCTTTTTGCTGCTTTTGTACCTGCCCGTGTGGTAGGAGAAATGACAAGTATCGGAACCTTATTTGCCTTTATACTTGTATGCGCCGGAATATGGGTAATGCGGGTAAAAATGCCGGAACTTCCCAGAGCATTTAAAACACCTTTAGTTCCTCTGGTTCCTATTTTAGGAATTGTGACTTGTTTATTCATGATGGTTTTCCTGGCACCAGATACATGGATCCGTTTATTAGTCTGGATGCTGATCGGACTGGATATTTACCTAGTATATGGAGCTAAATACAGCCATTTAGGTAGTGGCTCAGATAACCGAAGAGGAACAAAAACTGCCCGCTGGACAGGAATTGGCTTGAGTGTATTATTGGTTGTTGCAGGGGTTTTACACCAGGTAGCAGAAGGATGGGAAGCAGATAAAATACTTCTGGCTATATCAATTGTATTTGCTGTAATCCACATGATCCTTTTTGCGGTGCATATCGTAAGAGAAAAAAGACCGGAAACAGAGTAGAAATTAATAAGACTTTAATGATTATAAACCGCTTCAGTATTTGGAGCGGTTTTTTTTTAGGTGTCAGGTGTCAGGTGTCAGGTGTCAGGTATCCCATGGGCTTTCGCCCAAGGTTATTAATATTTAATCCTTTTAGGGTTTTCCGTGGAGGTAATTTCCTATGAACTTTTAGAAAAAAATAGTGAATGTTGATGGCCGCCTAATTACGCCATAAAATAAAAAACCATGTACAAATTGCACATAATCACTAATATTAATTCCCGCCATGGTCTCCTTTAGAAAGAAACCGAAAAATCTTTAAAATAAATAATC
>JBBSSE010000206.1:0-5644 GCA_038242375.1 Chitinophagales bacterium | reverse complement strand
TACGGCAGAATTATTTCCTAAAATAGTTACAGCGAGCAATGGGGGATTATTTAATTATTGAATTGATAAATTGCTGAATTGTTGAATGGTTGAATTGTCCTAAACTCCGAACTCTGAACTCTGAACTCTGAACTCTGAACTCTGAACTCTGAACTTTGAACTTTGAACTCTGAACTCTGAACTCTGAACTCTGAACTCTGAACTCTGAACTCTGAACTCTGAACTCCGAACTCCGAACTAAATACTAAAAGTACTCTCGTTCAATTTCCTCCATCTGCACAATATCCCAGGCTTCGCTTTCGGTTGGAGTTATATTCAACATATCATCTACTTCTATTTTTTCCAGATGTTTTAGTATAGACTTATCCATACAGCAAAACACCAAAGAAACGTTTGCCTCTGAAAAAGATTGTTGGAGATTTAAGAAAGAATCCGTGACCTTACTATCTATTTTGGTTACCTTGGACAGATTAATGATCACATTCTTTATTGGTTTATCGAGGAAAGATTTACATGTTTTTTCCAGCTCTTCTGACATATTTGCAGATAAAAACTCCTCATTCACCAGAATGACGTGCATTTTCTCTTTGGTATCAATTTTGAATTCCATATTTATCAATTACAAAGTTTTGCAATAAGGTTAATTAGTCAAAGATATTAAAACAGAAACGATCTCCACCATTTGCCCACTAAAGATTCTCAAACCTTTCCGGACACTGGCGAAAAAAGCAGGCAGTCTTTTCCTATATCCGGATTCTTTTTATCTTATGAAAAGTGTTTTTCAATGTTTTAACCTTTAATTAGAAGGTTTCCACATGGTGTGCATACTTTGATTCGTTGATTAATAGAATTATTTTATTATTATTGTACAGCATTAAATTGTAGATAAATGGACAACAATTTTTCAACTCAAGTAAAAGAGATCATATCCTACAGCCGGGAGGAAGCTTTAAGGCTTGGAAATGATTTCATTGGAACCGAGCATCTTGTACTCGGTTTAATAAGGGATGGTGAAAATACGGCTATGAAAATATTGAAATCCCTCAATGTTGACCTGTATGAATTACGCAAAGAAATTGAATTGGCAGTGAAGGATAAAACCGGCAAAAACATTTCTAATATCAACTCTTTACCGCTGACCAAACAGGCCGAAAAAGTAATCCGAATAACGGTTCTGGAAGCTAAAACGCATAAAAGCCCTATGGTGGAAAGCGAGCATCTGATGCTTTCTATTTTAAAGAATAAGGAAAATATTGCGACCCAGATTCTCAACCAGTTCGACGTGGATTACGATATGTTCAAGAACGAGTTAGGATATGTGAAAACAGATCTGAAAGCCGATTTTTCCGACGAAGAAAATGAAGATTTTGATGAGGATAGAAAATCCTATTCCCAACAACGTGCACCGAAAGGTTCCGCGACTCAGGCAAAATCCAAAACTCCGGTACTGGACAATTTTGGACGGGATATTACCCGCCTCGCAGAAATGGGAAATCTGGATCCGATCGTAGGACGCGAAATGGAAATCGAAAGAGTTTCTCAAATTCTTAGCCGTCGTAAAAAGAACAATCCTATTTTAATTGGAGAACCGGGTGTGGGTAAAACTGCTATCGTGGAAGGGCTTGCCTTGCGCATCATTCAACGAAAAGTCAGCAGGGTTTTATTCGATAAAAGAGTCGTTTCATTAGATCTTGCAGCTCTTGTTGCAGGTACAAAATATCGTGGCCAGTTCGAAGAAAGAATGAAAGCCATCATGAATGAACTGGAAAAAAACAGGGATGTCATTCTATTTATTGATGAGATCCATACGATTGTAGGTGCCGGTGGAGCCAGTGGTTCTCTCGATGCTTCCAATATTTTCAAACCGGCGCTTGCCCGTGGTGAATTGCAATGTATCGGAGCCTCTACTTTGGATGAATATAGAATGTATATTGAAAAAGACGGTGCTCTTGACCGTCGTTTCCAGAAAGTTCTCATCGAACAGCCAAGTGTAGAAGAAACGATCGAAATACTGAAAAACATTAAAAGCAAATACGAAGATTACCATAATGTGATCTATGATGATGAGGCGATTGATGCATGCGTAAAACTTAGTGACAGGTATATGACCGATCGGTTGTTGCCGGATAAAGCCATTGACGTAATGGATGAGGTAGGCGCGCGCGTTCACCTGAAGAACATCAATGTACCTGAGAATGTGATTGAACTGGAAAAACAAATTGATGAGATAAAGCATAAGAAAAACAAGGTGGTTAAAAGCCAGCGGTTTGAAGAGGCTGCTTCTCTAAGAGATACAGAAAAAAGATTGCAGGAAGAACTGGAAAAAGCCAAAGCAGATTGGGAAGAAGAAAGCAAGAATAAGCGCTACCCCATCAATGAAGAAGCAATTGCAGAAGTAGTGTGCATGATGACCGGCATACCGGTACAAAGAATGGTTCAGGCAGAAACGGATAAATTACGCAGAATGTCGGAAGACCTTTCCGGGGCAGTAGTAGGCCAGGATGACGCCATTCAAAAAGTGGTGAAAGCCATCCAAAGAAATCGTGTAGGATTAAAGGATCCTAAGAAGCCGATTGGTACATTTATATTCCTTGGGCCTACAGGAGTGGGTAAAACAGAACTTGCGCGCAGTCTTGCCCGTTATATGTTCGACAGCGAAGAAGCTCTTATCAGGATTGACATGAGTGAATACATGGAGAAATTTACAGTCTCGAGGCTTATTGGTGCCCCTCCGGGATATGTAGGCTATGAAGAAGGCGGACAGTTAACGGAGAAAGTTAGACGTAAACCATATTCTGTAATACTCCTGGATGAAATAGAAAAAGCACATCCGGATATTTACAACATCTTATTACAGGTGTTGGATGATGGACAATTAACCGATGGAATGGGTAGAAAAGTGGATTTTAAAAACACGCTCATTATCATGACATCCAATATTGGTGCAAGACAATTAAAAGATTTTGGTGATGGTGTTGGTTTTACAACCGCCGCAAGAGTTCAAAGCCAGGATGAAAATACAAAAGCCGTTATTGAAAAAGCGCTTAAACGCACTTTCAGTCCCGAGTTTTTAAACAGGATCGATGATGTGGTTATATTTAATAACCTGACGGAAGATAATATTCATTCCATCATTGACATCCTCATGAAAGGTGTGAAAGTGAGACTTGTAAATCTTGGACTAACACTGGATCTTTCTGAAGAGGCGAAGAAATTTATTTCTGAAAAAGGATTTGATTCCGCTTTTGGAGCGCGACCATTGCATAGAGCCATTCAGAAATACCTGGAAGATCCGCTTGCAGAAGAAATCCTGAATATGAAGATCAAGTCCGGAGATACGCTGATAGCTACTTTGGATAAAGAAAATGAAAAGATCATTTTTGAGGTAAAATCAACTACGGAAGAAAAGAAAAAAGAGAAAGAAGAAAAAGAGGAGAAACCAACCGGATCATAATCAACATTCAGATAAAATTAAAAGAACAAGGGGTAACGAAAGTTGCCCTTTTTTTTTAGGTGATTCTTTGTAGAAATATTTTGCGGATCATATTGATTGAAGAATTGTTGTGGTAGCATGTTTTAAAAATTCCAACTTTGGCGGCGCACCGTGGTTGGTGTCTCCACCAACAACTTTCAACCCGTCGATGCAACATATTGAAATGCAAACTATTTCATCTCCCTTTTAATCAATTTTTTGATTTTTGTCAATTTTATTGGCACATTTGCAATATGGAGAAGAAAATAATTGTTACGATAGATGGCTTATCCTCTTGCGGGAAAAGTACCCTTGCCATGCAACTGGCCAAAAAACTTGAATACATTTTCGTAGATAGCGGAGCAATGTACCGGGCTATTACTGTTTATTTTTTACGGAATAATATTGATTTTAAAAACGGAAAAGACATTAAGAAGGCGATTGAAAACATCTCCATAGATTTTGTCGTAAATCCGAAAACAGAACAATCAGAAATATTCTTGAACGAAGAAAATGTTGATTACATTATTCGCGACCTGGTGGTAGCAGAAAAGGTATCTGATGTAGCAACTATTAAGGAAGTCCGTGAATTTGCCGTGGCTGCTCAGCAAAAGCTGGGTAAAGAAAAAGGTCTTGTCATGGATGGACGGGATATCGGCACAACTGTTTTCCCTCACGCAGAAGTAAAATTTTTCATGATAGCAGATGAAGCAGTCAGGGTAGAAAGAAGATACACGGAGATGTCCGCCAAAAATCCAAATATCACCCTGGAGGAAGTAAAAAATAATATTGCGATGCGTGATTATATTGATTCCAACAGGGAGTTTAGTCCTTTGCGCAAAGCAAAAGATGCCATTGAATTAGACAATACAAATCTTTCAGAAGAAGAACAATTAAAATTTGCTTTAAATGTGGTCAAGGAAAAATTAAAATAAATTTGATTTTCGAAAAAAGAAAAATATTATGAATGTAAAAAACTTCTCATTTTACGGACTACCTTTACAATCATTAATCCGGCAATAAGTTTGAAAACATTTGGCTCCATATTTTTAATTCTTACTATTTTTCTGCAAACCTTCAGCACGAATATTATTGAAGCCGATTTCTTTTTGAACCAATCTTTTATAGCCAAAACACTTTGTATAAAACAGGGCTAAACCTGAAACAGGTTGTAACGGTAAATGTTTCCTGAAGAAAAAATTAAACGAAGAGCAGGAACAGCAACAAGCTCCGCTGGTAAAATTTGAAAAACCTGTTGTTTTATCTTTTTTAGTGGCGCAACCGCCTCATGTGATTACGATGATTTCAGAAGCTACTATCATAGAAAATCAAAAACATCATGAGAATAAAAGTTCATAATAATCGATTATCTTGAAAGTAAATTTAAACCAAATGGAAACTTTGGAAATTAAAAGAAAATTAATCGACGAGATTAACTCATCCAATAATAAGGATTTGCTGGAGGAGTTCTATCATTTCTCTAATCTTGAAAACAAAATGCAAGAACCTTACAAATTGAGCGATGAGCAGAAATTGATGATTGAAGAGGCACGCGTTCAAATAAAAAAGGGAGATTATTTAACCAATCAAGAGGCCAACGAAAATATTGACAAATGGTTATACAAGAATGATTTCTCAAATATTTCCTGATTCCTTAGAGAAAAAATCAGCATTAATAAAATAAATTTGTCAAAACTTAACTCATAGCTTGATTTTACACTTGAAACGACGATGTGAATATCTCATTAGTTCAAAAGATGGTAAAATGTAATTTACCTGGATGAAGAGAATTCAAAAGAAATTTATGCTTATTTAACTCGTGATATCAGACAAAAAAGAAGTTCAGATTTATTTCTGAAATCATTTTACAAGGTTATAAAAACCCCGAAGTTTATGACAAAGAAGATATTAATAAACGATGCAAAAATGTTACAACAATGAAATTTTTTAAAGGTCAGGAAAACGATAGAATTTATTGCAAAGAAATACATACCCCCGAAGGGATTTTTATAGTAGTAGCAGCAATATTATACGAAAAGAAAAAAGCAACAAAATTAAATAAAGAGCAAATTAATCTCATAGAAAAAATAGGAGGATATGAATATGAAATTTGAGGACAAATACAATATCAATCCGGAATTTGAAGACATTTTTAGCTTTGATTCAAACGAC
>JBBSSE010000205.1:0-5647 GCA_038242375.1 Chitinophagales bacterium | reverse complement strand
GGTTGCTTATGGCCTGTCCAAGATTCTGGAACCACATGTTAGAATTGACACTTTTGTAACAGCTCTTATTTTCGTCATGGCTTTGGGTCTGCTGAATGCAATTGTAAAGCCTATTTTAATTATTCTCACTCTTCCGATTACCATTTTAACCCTTGGAATTTTCCTGATAATATTAAATGTATTGATGGTCATTCTTGCCGGCAAATGGGTAAATGGTATTTATATTGATGGATTTTGGTGGGCATTGGTTTTTGGGGTATTGTTGTCATTTATTTCCTCGGCAATTTCGGGGATGGGCAAAAAATAGTTTATAGTTTGGAGTTTTAAGTTTGGAGTTTGGAGTTTGAAACATCATGCGTTTTGAACTGTTTTACAACCCTGAAAGGGTGACAGGATTATAGTATCATTAGCATATTGCGGAACCAAACCCCGAAGGGGTGGCACGTCTCTTTTTTAAAGCTCTTTTATAATATAACAACTTTAGTCCAGAGGATAGAGTAGAATGATTTTGAACAAGTCTTTTTATCTAAGAATTTTATATAGAATTTAGAAAGTTAGACGTTAGAATGTAAAGGTTGCAAGTACCTGATACCTGATACCTGATACCTAATACCTGATACCTGATACCTGATACCTGATACCTAATACCTGATACCTGATACCTGATACCTGATACCTAAACCCTGTTCAATGAAAAAAACAATTTTTTTATTAATCGTTTTAGCTTCATTCACCGTGTACGCACAGGAAGCAAAAACCGGGTCAAAATTTTCCATCGGTTTTAATTTTTCACCTGATTATAGTTTTCGAACGATCAAAAATAATGGTAGTGGCTTAGATCCCGCCTTCACAAATTGGGATAGCCTACAAATTGGAAAATTAGGATATACCACCGGGTTGAATATTTCTTACAAACTTACAAACATCGTTGTCTTTGAAACAGGTCTTCAGTATTCCAACAAAGGGTATCGAACAAAAGAAATGGAACTTTTCTTCGATCCGTTTCCCGAACCAACTGATCCGTCTTTACTCACAAAGGCAAAATTCCATTATTCCTACCAGTATATAGGAATACCCTTAAAAATGACTGTTCTTTTTGGAGACGGTCATCTACGTTTCATTTCCGGTTTTGGTGTTACAACTAATTTTTTATTGAATGTAAAAACCAGGACCGATTATGAACACCCTGATGGGAAAAAAGAAACAAAAAAAAATAAAACAACAGAAGGGTTTAATAAGATTGACATTTCTCCGATGATCAATATTGGAGTTGATTACCAAATAAATAATTCCATCCACCTGAGAGCAGAACCTACTTTCCGGTATGGGATTATTAAAACATCCAGTGCACCACCGTCTGAATATTTGTGGAATGCCGGTTTGAATTTGGGCTTAAGCTATCAGCTTTGAGCAAGAAGACTGTCTGAATTTTGATTTTTTTGATTTATCTGATTTTTTTGATTGGATCAAAAGGTATCAGCAGGCCTTTACAATAGCATCTTCTAGCACAGAAAAACCCAAACTATAAACTAAAAACTTCAAACTATAAACTGGCTTATTTATCTTTTTTATATATTGAATGAAAGTATGAGATTTGCAACATGGAATTCAATAGAAATAATTTATCGGACGAAACATTAAGAGAATTATATAAAAAACTGCTTTTTCCAAGAATGGTGGAAGAAAAAATGTTACTTCTATTGCGCCAGGGAAAAGTTTCCAAATGGTTTAGTGGCATTGGCCAGGAGGCAATATCAGTTGGTGCTACCTATGCGCTACGACCGGATGAATGGATCATGCCCCTACACAGAAACCTGGGTGTTTTCACCACACGCGACATGCCTTTAACCGATTTAATCACCCAATGGCAGGGAGATGAATCCAGCTATAGCAAAGGACGGGAGCGTAGTTTTCACTTTGGAAATAAAGAGCATTTCATATGTGGAATGATCTCGCATTTAGGGCCGCAAATGTCCGTAGCGGATGGCACTGCTTTAGCCTATAAATTAAAGAAAGAACCTAAAGTATCCCTTACATTTTGTGGAGATGGCGGCACAAGCCAGGGAGAATTTCACGAAGCACTAAATGTAGCAGCCGTCTGGGATCTGCCCATCATCTTTATCATAGAAAATAACGGGTATGGATTAAGCACGCCCGTAAGTGAACAATATCATTGCGAAAGCCTCGTAGATAAAGCTAAAGGATATGGTATGGAAGGGATAAAGATTGATGGAAATAATATTCTGACTGTTTACGAAACCCTCAAAGGTGTAAGAGAATATTGTATCGAAAATCAAAAACCCTATCTGATTGAATGCATGACCTTTCGCATGCGCGGGCATGAAGAAGCCAGTGGTGTAAAATACGTTCCAAAAGAATTATTTGAAGAATGGATTGACAAAGATCCCATTAAAAATTATGAGCGCTTTCTCTCCGAAGAGGAAATTTTTTCCAATGAAGAAATTGCCGATATAAAAATAGAATTTAAAGAACAGATAGAAAATTCAATCAGGAACAGTCCTTTGGGTGAATCATTCCAAAAAGCGCCTTCTTTAAGTGCAGCCGAAATAACCAGACGGGAATTGAATGATGTGTATGCACCTCTTTCATCTACAGATTCATTTGATGACATAGAACCGGTAGAACGTGAACCCGAAATTCGTTTCCTCGATGCGATAAAAGAAGGACTTACTCAATCCATGACAAAACATTCCAACCTGATTTTAATGGGTCAGGATATTGCGGAATACGGTGGAGCGTTTAAAATAACAGAAGGCTTGGTAGAGAAATTCGGCAAAGAAAGAGTGCGGAATACTCCTTTATGTGAGAGCGCTATTGTGGGAACCGCTTTAGGTCTAAGCCTCGAAGGGTATAAAAGCGTGATGGAAATGCAGTTCGCTGATTTTGTAACGGTCGGTTTCAATCAAATCATTAATAACCTGGCAAAGATTCAATACAGGTGGGGACAGAATGCAGATGTGGTCATCAGAATGCCAACCGGTGCCGGAGTAGGTGCAGGACCGTTTCATAGCCAAAGCAATGAAGCCTGGTTTGTGCATACGCCCGGGTTAAAAGTCGTTTACCCATCTACACCTGAAGACGCGAAAGGATTATTAAATGCAGCTATCAATGATCCGAATCCGGTGATGTTTTTTGAACATAAATTATTGTACAGAAGTATCTCAGGCGAGGTGCCTGCAGAATACTACGAAACGGAAATAGGCAAAGCACGCATTGTGCAATCCGGTACTGATGTAAGCATCATTACCTACGGCATGGGCGTGATCTGGGCCACGGAATATTCTAAAAAGCACCCGGAAATATCCATGGACATTTTAGACTTGAGAACTTTATTACCCCTCGATTATAAAGCAATCCGTGCCTCAGTAAATAATACCGGGAAAGTTTTAATCTTACATGAGGATACCCTAACCGGCGGTATAGGCGGTGAGTTGGCAGCCTGGATCGCCCAAAATTGCTTTGAATATTTAGATGCGCCGATTATGCGTTGTGCATCTCTCGACACACCGATTCCTTTTAATATGGATCTTGAAAAAAACTTCTTAGCAAAATCAAGATTGCACGAAATGATCTCCAAATTATTATCCTATTAATCTTCCCATATTTCCATCCTCATGAAAACCAATTCCTGCATTTAAATTTTCATCGATATACTTCCGGTATATCTAAAATCAACACAAATGAGATCAATTTTAACCCTTATTGCTTTTCTTTTTGTAGCCCTGACTGCAAAAGCGCAAACTTTCATGAAAACAACGGCGGAGTACAATGGCCAGAAGTACCCCTGTTATGTGATGGAATATAATCTGCCTCCCGGAGCTACGGAAGATGTTATTAAAAATGAAATGAAAAAACAAGGCTACAATTCCTCGAAATCAAAGGGATATTTAGTTTACAGAAATGTTCGGTTAGAAAAATTGAATAACAATGAACCCAAAGATGTTTTCTTTAAAATAGACAGAAAGAGCCGGAAAGAAGACGATAAAACATTGGTTACACTTATTGCTGCCAAGCCAGGAGAAATCCCCGAAGGAAAAGTAAAAGGAGCTAAAACAGTGGCAGACATCAGTTCTTCCACCGGGAGTGAGTTATTCCTAAACAGTTTCCAGGATGGCGTAAAGGAATCTTCGCATAATCTGGCTGTAAAAACCCAAACCGATGAGGTAGCAAAATCTGAAAAGAAATTGGAACAATTGCAAAAAGATCAGGTTAAACTGGAAAAGAAATTAAAAGATATTCAGGACGATCTACAAGCAAATCTCAAAGACCAGGAGAAACAAACGGATGAAATCTCCAAACAAAAAGAGATTTTGGAGCAAACGAAAAGTGAGGGGACGCAGTGAGCAGGTGTCAGGTGTCAGGTGTCAGGTTTCAGGTGTCAGGTAATGGGTATTGGGTATTGATGTTCTGACCTAATAGTCACATTTTTTAAACTTCCGCCTAATTAGTGGAAGTTTTTTGTAGGGACAGGTCGCGACCTGTCCTGCCAGAGATTTAAAAAGCAAATTGTTACTTTCAGGATTTTTAGTATTCGGAGAGCATAACGCGCATTGTTTAGTAACGCCAAGGCACAGGCCGGGAGGCCTGCGCCAGGAAGAAATTAGTGGAAGTTTTATGTAGGGACAGGTCGCGACCTGTCCTGCCGGCGATTCTAAAAGCCAATTGTTTATTTCAGGATTTTTAGTATTCGAAGAGCATTAAAGCGCATAGTTTAGTAACGTCAAGGCAACAGGCCGGGAGGCCTGCGCCAGGGAATAAATTCGTGTAATTCGTGCCTAAAAATTCGTGTTACCTCCAAAAACCGCTTCGTAAAAACACGCTTCCGTCCGTAATTTCAGTCATTTCATAATAGAGCAACATCGCTCTTGTATACACTTGATTGCCACCCCCTTCCCCCTCTCCACAAATGGAGAAGGGGAATAAGGTCCTGAAAAAGCCTATCCTTTTATCCAAAGGAAAAACCAAACCCGCAAGTCAAATTTTTTAAAAACTTCCGTCGAACAGGCAGAAGTTCTTTTGTAGTGACAGGTCGCGACCTGTCCTGCCAGAGATTTAAAAAACAAATGGTTTAATTCAGGATTTTAGTATTTGGAGAGCATAAAAGAGCATAGTTTAGTAACGCCCATGCAACAGGCCGGAAGGCCTGCGCCAGGAAAATCGGTTTCAGTTATCAGGTGTCAGCTCGTAGCAGTTTCTTTAAGCGTTGGCTCAAGCCTCATGACTGATAGCTCCTTTGCTTTTGAAATTCGTGTAATTCGTGCCTAAAAATTCGTGTTTAAAATTCTCTTTTTTTCGTGTAATTTGTTCTTCAAATTTGTGTTTCCTTTCCCGAAATTCGTGTTTGTCTTTCCTCATATCCGTGTTTCCCTTTCCCAAAATTCGTGTTTAAAATCTATCCCAACTTTAACGAATAAAACATCTCCAAGAATAATACTTGTTGTAAATTCATTGTTATGAAAAAAATGCTTTTTCTCCTTTTACTACTTCCCGCATGTCTATTTTCCCAGCAAAAAAGGGATTATAAAAATCTCGTGATGGAAGGTGGTGGCGTTCGGGGATTGGCTTACCCGGGAGCTTTGCAGGTATTGGAAGAACAAGGTATTTTAGATAGCATCCACAATGTAGC
>JBBSSE010000204.1:0-5651 GCA_038242375.1 Chitinophagales bacterium | reverse complement strand
TTTATTGGCCGCGCTTATTATTGTTCCCTATGGCAGGTCGCATATTCTCTATTTCAGTATTCTTGCTTTACTGGCCATTTTTGTTTTGATAAGAGTAGGAAAATGGGCAAAAAATAACCTTCATTTAATCAAACCAAAATCAATACACGCTTCTGATGAAGGCCATTTGATTTTAACTAAAAAAAAGGTAGCTACCTCCATTGGAATTTTATTGGTGCTTATTTTTTCAAAATATTTTTACCTGGCCAGTATCACCAGCTATTATACTTTCTACATGATTGATAAGTTTGGTGTTTCTATTCAAAACTCTCAAATGTATCTTTTTGGATTCCTCGGAGCCTCTGCCCTGGGCACTTACTTTGGCGGTCCTTTAGGTGATCGGTTTGGAAGAAAATATGTGATCTGGTTTTCCATTTTGGGTGCGGCTCCTTTCACCTTGCTGCTGCCGCATATGAATTTATTTTGGACAATTTCCATGGGAATAATTATCGGTTTTATCCTTTCTTCCGCTTTCTCCGCCATACTTGTTTATGCCCAGGAATTAATGCCTGGTAAAGTGGGAATGGTTTCAGGATTATTTTTTGGATTCGCTTTCGGCATGGGCGGATTAGGCTCTGCCTTATTAGGCATGTTGGCCGATAAAACAAGTATCCTTTATGTATTTCGCATTTGCGCTTATCTTCCTTTAATTGGCATGGTCACCTATTTTCTGCCGAATTTAAAAAGAAAGAAAACAAAACCCTCATTGAGTTAGCAGGATTATTCATTTTCACATGACTGGTGTCCCTATTAATTACAGATGAAGCTCCATAGGCTGTATTCCCAATGTTCGCATTTAATTAAAGATGCTACTTATTGAAAAGCACCCTAAGAACAACATTTATTTTTACTTTCAAAAAAAATAAAAAAAAAACGCCTCAATGAAGAGGCATTTTTATGTTTGAAAAACCCTGTAATTTATTTATTTTCCGTTCTGTTTAAATCTTTCGATTGATCCAATTTCTGATCTTTTTCACTTAAACCACCAGTAGTTTTCGTTTTATTTAAACTTCCAATTTCAGAAGAAACAAAGGATGAGGAAGAACTATTCGTCTTTAAATGATTGGAAACATCCTTAACTCCTGAAACTCTATCTGCGCAATCTTCTGCCCGGCGCTTGGTTTGTTTATTATCTACGGTTCCGGATAGTGTCACTTCTCCATCACTCACTGACACTTCAATATCAGAGGCATCTATAAAAGAATCATGATAAAGTTTTTCCTGAACGTCATCTTTTATTTTCTCATCCGAACGGGTATATCCTTTCGGTCCTTTTCCGGAATGAGGTCCATTTATTCTATCCATTTCACGTCTACTTTCTGCATCTTCATCTCCAAACCAGGAAGAAACTTCGTCTGAAGTTTTATCCCACCAATCACGGTCATTATCCCAATCTCCTCTTCTTTCATTATTTCCATATCCCGAATATGTATTACTTCCTTCCCGCCTCCAATCTCCTCTGTCAGTTGTTCCGTAGGAGTCATTATCTCTTTTTTGTGACCCACTTCCATAATTATTTCCATAAGAATTCCCCGATCCATATGGTCTGCTATGGATATTTGAATTTCCAAATCTGGGACCTTTTTCATTATTTCCACTGTTGTGGGACCTTGAATCCCCTGCGTTTCTATTATCTCTGTTTCCATAAGAATCTTTACGACCCTCGGATCCTCTTCTATCTTCATTCCTCCGGCTTTCATCAGATTCCTCATCAGATCCACCGAAATAACCTCCATAATTTCCTGTTCCATAAAATCTTGCTCCACCATGCTGATCAACATGACCGTAATTTGCACTTCCTTGTGAAGTATCCCCTAAGCCATAATTTTCTTCATGCCTACCTCCTGCATTATTCCAACTTCCCTGGTGCATAGAAGTGTTTTGCCTGCTTTCTCCTTCCCAATTTCTGTTTTTGTCATTATTCCTGTAATCATTATAATTCCGATCATCATCCCATCGGTTATTGGTGTTTCTATTTCTGTTTGCCATAATATAAGACTTTTATAGGTGATTAAATATCAACCTATAATGAAAAAACTATGCCTTTAACTAAAGCAGTATTGATACGTCACATTTGTAGAAGTAATTTCTTTTTTACCTTTTTACGTAGGAAATATTACACAAGTGGGGAGGGGTAGGTTGTAGTTGTAGGTTTTAGGTTGTGGGTTTTAGGTTGTAGTACCTATCAACCCAAATCTTATCCAAATTTGGCAAGAGTTTGAAAAAGTAGATATCTATCGCCGCGAGATCAGTAGTTTCTGATTAATAATGTTTCGTAACGGGCCTTTTTCTTGCATATTTATCCTTAATGGAAAACAGATCCGAAACCAATCTGGCTCAAAATTGGTGAGCACCTTTTTTGTTTTTGTCAGCTAACAAGTCCTGTGAGCTATGTTCCTCATTGAGGTGTATAGATTCAAAATTAATCTCTTTTCTTTTTTCATAAAGGAAACAAGAAAATTAAAAATAGGTTATTGTCAAGCTACAACCTACTGCCTACAACCTTCTATCTTTTTTGCTTCTGGCTTATTGAGGTTAGGTTTTAGGTTGTAGGTTTAGGTATTAGGTTTTAAGATCAGGTAATTGGTTTTCATTTGTATAATCCGTGCCTAAAATTCGTGGTTGAATGAGGTATTAGGTTTTAGATATTATACTGCACAAAGGATAAATTAATGAATTTTCTGAAGGAGGATTGGAATACTTTCGTTATCTGAGCCTTAGGTAGACAATCATTCAGATCGCCAAAGCAAGCGCCCGACCGTATAAAATCATTCACTCTTTTGTCCCTTGCGAAGTATAGGTGTAGGGATCCTTCAATGTACCTTCAAAATTCCAATCCATTCCTAATAAAATATAATAAAAGGGGTTGAACTTTTTTAAAGTCCAACCCCTTTTATTATTAAATTATGCTCTTACCAGGGTAATTCTTATTCAACACCGAAGGTACCCAACCCACAACCAAAAACCTGATACCTGACACCTGAAACCTAATACCTGACATCTGAAACCTAACCCCTACTTCACTCCATACTTCTGCTCATATCTCTCCGCCAACTGAGTTTGATGATTCGTCAGGTCTATTTTCCTTCCCTGTATAAATGCAAGTTCTACATTGCTGCTTTCCATATCAAGGATGTCCCCTGCGCTGACAATGATATTCGCATCTTTTCCTTCTTCAATTGATCCGGTGGTCTTATCCATTCCTAAGATCTTTGCAGTATTGGAAGTCACTGCACTTAGGGCTTCTTCTTTCGATAGTCCATATGCAGCGGCTGTGCCGGCATTAAACATCAGGTTACGACCTCTTGTGGTACGATCCACGTCAGATAGTGCAAATAAAACCCCTGCCTTTTGAAGCATTGCCGGTGTTTTAAATGGCTGGTCCACATCATCATCATTGGATGCAGGCAAAGAGTGAGGCTGACCAAGAATCACTGCAATATTATTCTCCTTTAATAGAGGAGCAATCTGCCAGCTATCAGCACCACCAACTATCACTACATCAAAACCAAATTCCTTTACAAAATCAATGGCCAGGAGCATTTCTTTAACGCCATCACAATGAACAAATAATTTTTGTTTTTTATCAAATAAATTTTTCGTCGCCTCATAATTCAGATTGGTTTCTTTATGAACTGCTTCTGCATTATAGGATTTTGCTGCTTTAAAAAAAGATTTTACTTTATCAATATTTTCCATTGCTGCTTTTACCGGAGACACTTGTGGAGCAGCCGCAGCAGCAAAGAACCTGCTTCTGCGTGGTCTTAAAGAAGGCATATTGAAATGCATCTGTCCATCCATTTTATAAGCTGCATCTTCCCAGTTCCAGGCATCCAATTGTACCACTGTGGAAGTGCCGGATATTAATTGAGAAGAACCGCCTTCACTCTGAGGTACCACATTAGCAAATAAAATCCCGTTGGAACGAAGTACATTAATAACCTTTGAATCTGTATTATACGCTACGATTGATCTTACAGATGGATTAAGTTCTCCCAACTCATCAAAATCATCATAGCCCGGAGCACCGCTTCCTGATTCTGAAAGGCCAAGATTTGTAAGCGGGCTGATCAGTCCGGGATATACATGTTTTCCTTTAAGATCGATCACCTGCGCGCCGGAAGGAGCGCTGATACCTGTGCCTACTTTTTCTATTTTATCTTTATTGATCAGGATGCTACCGTTTGTAATGACTTTTCCATTGCCTGTATGTATCGTGCCATTTGTCAATAAGATCGCTCCTTTATTTGCCGGCGCAGGATAAATAGTTGGCTGGGCAAATGCGAAACAGCTAAATAATAATAAAGCTGTAAGAAAATTAATTTTTTTGTTCATTTTATATAATTTGAAAATGAGTTAATAAGATTTACTTAGAAGATTTGCTGTAATCGTCCAGAATGTTGTGATCAATATGGCCTTCTTCATCTTCTCCGTTTTCACAATGGTGAACAAACTCTTCAGCAGGCATTGGTCTTGCCATAGAAGCACCGCCTCTTTTTTCACCACTTAGTTTTTGGATCAACCTGTTGCGCTCCTTTTGTGCATCATCTCTTAACTGCAAATCATGCGCACGATCAAAATAAACGATTCCATCTACAAGTGTGTTTTGTGCAACCGCATAAATGCTTAATGGATTATTGTTCCACAAAACAAGATCTGCATCTTTGCCTACTTTAATACTTCCTACCCTGTTCTGAACATGCAACATGGTCGCAGGATTGATGGTCACCATTTTCAAGGCATCTTCTTCCGACACACCAAACTTGACACTCTTCGCAGCTTCCTGGTTTAGACGGCGCGCCATTTCTCCATCATCCGAATTGATAGCTACATTTAAACCAACTTTGTGCATAATGCTTGCGTTCTGTGCAATCGCATCTGCTACTTCTAATTTATACGCAAACCAATCACTGAATGTAGAAGCATTTGCCCCATGCTCTTTCATTTTATCAGCTACTTTGTATCCTTCTAAAATATGCGTGAAGGTGTTGAAACGGAAATTGAATTTCTCTGCTACACGCATAGCGGAGGTAATTTCACTTTGTACATAGGAGTGACAAGTAATGAATCTTTTACCATTCATAATTTCTACAAGAGCATCCAATTCGAGGTCTCTTCTTACCGGCAACATGGTACTGTTCTTACCGCGGTTTTCATAGGCTTTCATGTCTTTCTCATAATTAGCCGCACGTGTAAAGGCATCCATTAAAACTTCTTCCACGCCCATTCTTGTATTTGGGAAGCGGTTATTATTTCTGGAGGTGGTTCTTTTTACGTTTTCACCCAAAGCAAATTTGATAAACGGATCAGCTCCTTCAAATTTGATCTCCTGGTCATTTCCACCCCAGCGTAATTTTATTAATTGTGATTGTCCTCCAATGGTATTAGCACTTCCATGAAGTATTTGAGAACTGGTAACCCCACCACTTAACTGGCGGTAGATATTAATATCTTCCGGGTTTAAATTATCGCCGATGCGAACTTCTGACGTAACAGATTGTCCGCCTTCATTGATAGAAAACACAGCGATATGGGAATGCTCATCAATAATTCCCGGTGTCAAATGTTTCCCGGTTCCGTCAATAACTATAGCGGATCCTGCTGCTAAATTT
>JBBSSE010000203.1:0-5654 GCA_038242375.1 Chitinophagales bacterium | reverse complement strand
TAAAACCGGATGCAAATTGGTGTTCGTAACGGATAATACAGGATCAATAAATTTTAGGGCGTTTAAAGAAAGATACTGGGACCGTTATCATTTCCCTCGTCATTGGAATTTATTTAAGCGAAAATTTTTAGCTTCTCTTGTAGCTAAAACCGGATATAATATTGAATCAGGAAACTCAGGTAAGTCCTTTAAACAGAGTGTACAATTATCATAATTATCGTGTAGGCAAAAATGCACATCAATGGCTCATTAACTGCTTCATCTTAAATCAACCGTTTCTTTATCTGTATGTATAGCCACTTGATACGATTCTTCAGTAATTTAAAAAGGAAACTTTACTAAAAGCAACACTGATAAAAGTATAAATTTTTTAAACACGAATTTTGAGCACGGATTTCACTAATTGAAAACGGTGTTCTCAAAGTTCTTTTAGCGAAAAACGGGTGCGCATATAAAGGGATTACTAATTAGAAAACAAATTTCATTTCCTGATAACTACAAACTCCAAACTATAAACTCCAAACCAGATTTTAACAACATAATTAACCTATTTGCTATTTTCTTCTTCAATACATTCGTATGTCAAACATTAAAATCTTACTTTTGCGGCTCTAAAAAATGAAGCAGTATGATCAGTGTTAATAATATCACTCTTTCCTTTGGTAAAAGAGTCTTGTTTGATGAAGTAAATATCAATTTTGTAAAAGGAAATTGTTACGGAGTAATCGGTGCAAATGGTGCAGGGAAATCAACGTTCATAAAAATCTTAAGCGGAGAAATCGAACCCAATAAAGGTACTGTAGATATTACTCCCGGCGAGCGGATGGCCGTACTAAGACAGGACCAATTTCAGTTTGATGGTGTGAGTGCTTTGCATACTGTAATGATGGGTCATAAGAAAATGTGGGATACCATGCAGAAGAAGGATGCCCTTTATATGAAGGAAGATTTCACTGAAGAAGATGGGATGAAAGCAGGTGAACTGGAAGCTGAATTTGGAGAAATGGGCGGATATACTGCTGAAAGTGATGCCGCCACTTTGTTAAATGAATTAGGCGTGCCGGATGATCAGCATTTTTTAATAATGAATGATATTCCTGCTAATATTAAAGTCCGGATATTACTTGCCCAGGCACTTTTTGGAAATCCGGATATTTTATTACTGGATGAGCCGACGAATAATCTCGATGTGACAACTATTTCATGGTTGGAAAACTTCCTGGCCGATTATCAAAATATTGTATTGGTTGTGAGTCATGATCGTCACTTTTTAGATGCTGTGTGTACGCATGTAGCGGATGTGGATAAGCAAAAAATTAAAATATATACAGGTAACTATACTTTCTGGTATGAGAGTAGCCAGTTAGCCGCCAGGCAAGCTACGGACAAGAACAAAAAGCAGGATGAGAAGAAGAAGGATTTATTGGAATTTATTGCACGCTTTAGTGCCAATGCCTCCAAAAGTAAACAGGCAACTTCCCGTAAGAAAGCATTGGATAAATTGGTTTTTGAAGACATTACACCAAGTAGCAGAAAATACCCCGGTATTATTTTTAAACCGGAAAGAGAACCAGGAAATCAAATCCTGAATGTTCAGAAACTAAGTAAGAAATTTGAGGGTAAAACTCTTTTTCATAATGTAAATTTCGATGTGGTTAAAGGTCAGAAGATTGCTTTCTTAAGCAGAAATCCTGTAGCATTGACCAGCTTCTTTGAAATTATTATGGGAAGAATGAAACCGGATCATGGACATATTGAATGGGGAACCACAATTACTTCTGCCTATTTGCCGAATGACAACAGTGAGTATTTTACAGGTGACCTGATTCTATTGGACTGGCTAAGACAGTTTGTCCCTGAGCATTATACAGATGTGGATGAAGACTTTTTGAGAGGATTTTTGGGAAAAATGTTGTTTAGCGGGGATGAAATTAAAAAGAAAACAAGTGTTTTGAGTGGTGGAGAAAAAGTGCGTTGCATGGTGAGTAAAATGATGTTGCAAAACCCGAATGTAGTCGTTTTGGATGAACCCACAAACCATCTTGATTTGGAAAGTATTACTGCTTTTAACGATGGGATGATTAACTTTCCGGGTATTGTTCTTATGACAACCCACGATCATCAATTTATGCAAACAACCGCCAATCGTATTATAGAGATTACTCCCAAAGGGATAATTGACAGATTAAGCGATTATGATGAATACCTCGCTGATGAGCGTATAACGGCATTGCAGGAAGAGATGTATAGTTAGGTTTTAGGTATTAGGTATCAGGTATCAGGTTTCAGGTTTCAGGTTTTAGGTTCAAGGTTTTAGGTTTTAGGTTCAAGGTTTTAGGTTTTAGGACTGATTTAGATGACTGTGTTATTTCATTTATGAGTTCCGATTCTGTTATCTTAATTCCATAACTCTTTGCATTTGTTATCTGTTATCGGCCCGGATTTGTAAGCCAGTCTGCAGGTAACAAAACTCCTGTATTCGTATTTTTCCTTTTGTATATGCAGAAATGATCAGCAATTCCCTTTGTTTAAGAGAGAAATCCCTTAATTTTAATTTGGTTTCAAGTTAAGCCGGCACTTATTTCTTCTTACACATTACACGATCAAATGACTATAACAATCATTATTGCTATTTGTATTCTACTGTTGGTTGCTTACACATTTGATTTAACTACTGAGAAAACAAAAATTCCTTCCGTAATATTATTATTAGTTTTTGGATGGGGAATACGCCAAATATCTCAGTTTGTGGATGTGAAGATCCCCGATCTTTCCGCTTTACTTCCTATATTCGGAACATTAGGCCTGGTGCTAATCGTATTAGAAGGCGCCCTTGACCTTGAAATGAACAAATCGAAATTTACCCTCGTTAAAAAAACAGTTTTAACCGCCATCGTTTCCATGTTTATTTTGGCCTTTGCTTTTGCCTTTCTTATTCACAATATTTGGGAGACTCCGTTTAAAATTGCACTGGTGAATGTGATTCCTGTTTGTGTAATCAGTAGTTCTGTAGCCATTGCCAGCGCTTCCAATTTATCCGGAAATACAAAGGAGTTTGTCATTTACGAAAGTAGTTTGTCAGATATCCTGGGCGTTTTGTTTTTTAATTTTATCGCCTTTAATGATCTTATAACTCTCCATTCTTTTGGAGAATTTGGTTTTCAATTGGTCATTATGTTTGTGATATCACTGATCGCCACGGTTGGCTTATCATTTTTATTGGGAAGAATCGATCATCCTACAAAGTATGCTCCCATTATCATCCTGATGATCCTGATTTATGCCTTGTCTGAAATTTACCATTTACCTGCCCTTATTTTCATCCTTTTCTTTGGTCTTTTCCTTGGGAATATTGAGGAATTAAGAAAGATTAAACTATTTAACAGGATAAGCAAAAATAACCTGGTAGAGGAAGTGAACAGGTTCAGGGATATTGTACGGGAGGGAGCGTTTTTGATCAAAGCCTTCTTTTTTACATTATTTGGGTATTCTTTTCAGACAGAAGAAATTATTAATCTGGAAACTCTTGGCCTTGCACTAATTATCACGGCTTCCATATTTTTAATCAGGTTCATTATTCTTTTTCTTGCGCGCATACCAATAATGCCTCTTTTATACATAGCTCCGAGAGGATTAATTACCATTCTTTTATTCTTTGCTATTCCAGCCTCACAGGTAATGCCTTTAGTCAATAAATCATTGGTCATCCAGGTGATCATTATTACCTCTCTCATCATGATGTTTGGAATGATGTTTACTAAAAAACCGGAAGAGAGCGAACAAAAGGAAGTAGATGAACAATTGGCACCGGCAAAGAAAGAAATTAGTGAGTAGCTTATTTATCTTACTTTAAAATAGCATTTTATTTAATTTTAGACAGGAAATGAAATCAGGCGAATACTTTAATTTATAACCATCATCGTATGATGCTGATTTTCTTATTATTATGGGAGCCATTTTATTAAGTTTAACATTATCACTTCATATTAAAAGGAATAATTGAAAATCCTGAAGGTTAAATGGATATTTTTGCGGCTGTTAATTTACAATCAAACAAAAAATGAAGATTATGAAGAAGGTTTCGGTTTTATTTGTTGCTTTAATTTTGGTGGCAACTGCAGGTGTTCATGCACAAAGCTATACAACTGGTATTGGAGCAAAATTTTACACAGCTTACGGATCTGTCGGTGGTATTAATATTAAACATTCCACCAATTACAATACAGCTTTGGAAGGTAGTTTGCTATTTTTTAGTGGAGGTGTCGGTATTGAAGGACTTTACGAATACCAGGGTCCAATTAATAATGCCCCCGGATTGATGTATTTTGTAGGTGGTGGCGGTTTATTAGGTTTTGGTTCAAGTAAGTATAATGATAATACCAACTTCGCTTTGAGATTAACCGGCGGTCTTGATTATAAATTTCCGGATGCGCCTATCGCTATAAGCCTGGGATTGGATCCTTTTTTCAATCTTTCTCCAAGTACCGGTTCACATTTAGCTCTTGGTATTGGCTTTAGATATGTTCTGAAATAAACAATCAAATAATACAATTAATTCCCGGTCAATATACCGGGAATTTTTTATTAATAGAATATAAATAAATGCGTCAAAGGATTTTTAAAGTAATCGATTTTTTCTATCCGCCGTTTAAAAAATTTCTTCCAATACAAACATTTCGTTATGCAGTATGTGGAGGAAGTAACATGGTATTGGATATCGTATTATTTTACATTAGCTACAATTTTATTCTTCAAAAGAAAGTGCTCAATCTTGGGTTTGTTGCCATGGAACCTTACAACGCGGCGCTTATAATGGCTTTCTGTATTACCTTTCCTTTAGGGTTTTTATTGTCAAAATATATCGTGTTTAATGGCTCTCATCTGCGCACATACGTGCAACTTGTACGGTATGTCTTTATCGTAGCTATCAATCTTTTTCTAAATTATGCCTTATTGAATATTCTTGTTCAATACCTGCACTTCTATCCCACCATTGCCAAAATTTTTATCACCGTCTTCATAGTTATCTTCAGTTATATTTCACAGAAACATTTTACGTTTAGAACAAGTACAAGTGAAGAATAAATAAGGTATTGAATATTATACAATATTCCATTAATTTGTTTGTTATCTTAAAGAGTATTTCTATTTCTTCCTAATCAAAATTTTCATTAGGAAGAATCTGTATTTATCAATATGCATTGCGGCAGTAGGATTCGTTTTTTCTTCCTGCAAAAAAGAGGATAAAAGATCTACTCCTGAAAGTAGTATCATGGGAAAATGGCAGGGTGATAAAACGATCAATACTCTTAGCAAGAATGATTTGGTGGTAGAAACCAATACCCGTTATTGAAAAACTCCGGATTATTTGTCTTTTGAGTTTAAGAAAGATAACCTATTTGTATATAATGAGTTTAGCGATAATGAATTGGATTCCGAGGAACTACACTATAAAGTTTCGGGTGATACATTAAGCATTATGGAAGATGCGAATGACCTATTTCCGGTGGAGTACACCTAAATTAATCATGTCGGGTTCATATACTGAAGTGGAAGGGGGTGTTACCTGGAAAATTGATTCGGAGATTTATTTCATAAAATAATATATATATCGTTCTTTTTTCGCCTTAAACACTTTTTTGTAAGAGTTTAAG
>JBBSSE010000202.1:0-5681 GCA_038242375.1 Chitinophagales bacterium | reverse complement strand
TAATGCTTCAGAAGGATTTCTTTTTACTGAGGTAACCTTCATGGTTGGTGTCGCCATTGATATATATTTTTTGGAATGAAACTAATTGTTCTTTTTCAAAAAAAGAATATTTAATTTTAAAACAGGTATATTTTATTGCAGTCGGTTTAAATAACTTCTTTTAAGGCAATGAATTTCCTTGTATTTAAATAATTTACCAAGGTATCATTTTTTCTTTAAAAATTTAATCATCAATAAAAATGGGTCAATAAACTAAAACAACTTATTTTCAACGAATGGAAATAATTCATGTAAGCGCAGAATGTTACCCCGTAGCCAAAGCCGGCGGTCTAGGAGATGTGGTAGGAGCATTGCCAAAATATCAAAACAAATTGGGGCACATCGCGAAGGTGGTGATGCCCATGTACCGGACGCCGTTTTTATATAAGAATAAATTTGAGGTGGTACATAAAGGCTCATTTGGAATGGCCAATTACTGGCTCGATTACACTGTAATAAAAGAATCCGATAATATTCTTGGTTTCGATTTATACCTCGTAGATATTTTTGGACTTTTGGACAGGGAAAAAGTATATGGGTATGATGATGATCAGGAAAGATTTTTGGCTTTTCAAATTGCCGTTGTTGATTGGTTAAGCAAATGGCAGCATCATCCGGACATCGTACATGTGCATGATCACCAGGCTGCTTTAATTCCATTTATGATGCAGAATTGTTACGCCTATAGAATGTTAGGTTCTATAAAAACAATTCTGACTGTACACAATGCCCAATACCAGGGATGGATGGACTGGGATCAGTCTCATTTTCTACCGCATTATGATAATTGGAAATCGGGAATGCTTGAGTGGAATAAAATGATCAATCCATTGGCAAGTGGAATAAAATGTTGCGCAAAAGTAAATACCGTTAGTCCGGGATACCTTGAAGAGTTAAGATATGAAGCCAATGGCCTGGAGGCACTTTTTGAATATGAAAGAGGGAAGTGTTATGGAATTTTAAATGGAATAGACACAGAAGTTTGGGATCCCCAAACAGATACTTATATTGAGGAGAATTTCAACACAAAGGATTACAAAGAAAAGAAAAAAGCGAATAAGGATGTTTTGTGTAAACAATTTAACCTGGATCCTGCAAAGCCGCTCATAATATTTATTGGAAGATTGGTGGGAGAAAAAGCGGCCGATCTTTTACCGCAGGTGATCGGAGATTGTATTTACTATATGGAAGGAAGTATGAATTTCCTCGTTCTGGGAAGTGGCGAAAGAGGCGTGGAGGCAAGACTGACCGAAATGCAAAGTCATTTCTTTGGCTATTATAATTCCATGATTGGCTATAATGAAAAGCTGAGCCATCAGATGTATGCAGGCGCAGATTTTTTATTGATGCCAAGCAGGGTTGAACCATGCGGTCTGAATCAAATGTATGCACTGCGTTATGGTACAATCCCGATCGTGAGACGTACAGGAGGATTAAGAGATACAGTAATAGATTTTGGGGATAAGGGTGGTTTTGGAATTTGTATCAATGAAGCAACGGTAGGAGAAATTACAAGTGCTGTATATCGTGCGGTACAATTATATTCCAACAAGGAAAAAACAAATGGCATCGTAAAACAAATTATGCAAATAGATCACAGTTGGGAACAAAGTGCCGAAATTTATATTAACTTGTACAACGCCTGATAAAGCGTTTTATTAAATAAAAGGGACGGATAAAAATAATTCGAAAATAAAAAATGAGTAAAATGGAAAAAAACATGTGGATTAGTCAATCGTTAATAACAATGATTTTAGGAGGAGGTGCAGGATCACGTCTTTATCCGCTTACCGATAGCAGAAGTAAGCCTGCAGTGCCTATTGCCGGGAAGTACCGGTTAGTGGATATACCTATTTCAAATTGTATCAATTCAAATATCAACAGGATATTTGTATTAACCCAATACAATTCTGCTTCTCTGAACAAACATATCAAAAACACGTATCAGTTTAGCCCGTTCAGTATCGGGTTTGTGGATATTCTGGCAGCAGAACAAACGCCTGATAATCCACAATGGTTCCAGGGTACTGCGGATGCTGTTCGCCAATCATTGAGGCATTTGGCCAATTATGAATATGATCACGTACTCATTCTTTCCGGCGACCAGCTTTATCAAATGGATTTTGGGAACATGTTTCGCACACATGAAAAAGATGATGCGGATATAACCATTGCGACGATTCCTGTAACACAAAATGAGGCGACGGAATTTGGTATTTTGAAAGCAAATGAAGAAAACAGAATTATATCTTTTATTGAAAAACCAGGTCTTGATATACTCCCTGATTGGGTGAGTGATACCAAAGAAGAGATGCAGGGCCAGGGCAGAAATTACCTCGCTTCAATGGGTATCTATCTTTTCAAAAAACAAGTGCTGATGGATCTTCTTAAAACACATCACGCGGATGCAAAAGATTTCGGTAAGGAAATTATTCCTTCAGCCATAAACGATTTCAATGTATTCAGTTATCAATATGGTGGTTACTGGACAGATATCGGAAATATATCTTCTTTTTTTGAGGCAAATCTTGGATTAACACAGGAGCTTCCGCTTTTTAATTTGTTTGACAATGATAAAAAGGTTTATACCCGCGCACGCATGCTGCCTCCTGCAAAGATCAGTGGCACAACGATCATTGATACCATAGCCGCGGATGGTTGTATCATTCACGCAGAAAGAATTGAGAACAGTGTGATTGGCATCCGTACACGTATTGGTCATCACACGCAGATATATCGCTGCTACCTCATGGGAACTGATTATTACGAAACGATAGAGCAAATGGCCTTTGCGGAAGAAAAGGGGTTACCTAAATTAGGTATCGGGGATAACTGCGTCATCAGTAACGCGATCATTGACAAAAATTGCCGGATAGGAAATAATGTGCGGATAAACGGAGGAACTCATTTGGAGAATGGTGATCATGAATTATACACTGTAAAAGATGGTATCGTTGTGGTTAAAAAAGATGCAGTACTGCCGGATGGGTATGTTATTGGGTAATTTTAAGTTTGGAGTTTGGAGTTCGGAGTTCAGAGTTCAGAGTTCAGAGTTCAGAGTTCGGAGTTGCGAGTTCAGAGTTCGGAGTTCAGAGTTCAGTCCAAAGTTTAAAATTTAAGCTATTCAACAATTTCAGCCATTCAGCCATTTAGCCATTCAGCCATTTAGCCATTCAGCCATTTAGCCATTCAGCCATTCAGCCATTTAACCATTCAACACGAAGTATTCAACAAAAGGGCATCAGGAATAACCATAATTCCTGCTGCCCTTTTTTAATTTTGCCAAATGGATATTTGTTGTATTTTTAGGAAGTGTAAATTTTACACATACTACAAAACGAACTACATGGCTTCAACACACCCGGTACCAAAACATCGTCTCACTTTCCGGCAGATAATTAATATGAGTTTTGGATTCTTTGGAATTCAATTTGGTTTTGCCTTGCAAACAGCCAATGTATCCAGGATCTTTCAAACCTTAGGGGCGGAGATGGATCAGATTGGTTATTTGTGGATCGCCGCGCCGGTTACAGGATTGCTGGTGCAACCGATCATTGGTTATTTGAGTGATCGAACCTGGTACCCGAAATGGGGAAGGCGACGACCATACTTTTTCCTGGGTGCGGTATTTTCTTCCCTCGCACTTTTTGCTATGCCACAAGCCACTGTTTTATGGATGGCAGCACTTCTCCTTTGGGTACTTGATGCAAGTATCAATATTTCCATGGAACCATTCCGCGCTTTTGTCGGCGATAAATTACCTGATTCTCAACGCACGACCGGTTTTGCTACGCAAACATTCTTCATAGGAATTGGAGCCGTTATCGCTTCATTACTTCCTTATATATTTACCAATGTGTTTGACATCAGCAATGTAGCACCTCCCGGCCAGATTGGCGATTCCATAAAATATTCCTTTTATGTCGGGGCAATTGTGTTTTTTGCTTCGGTGCTTTGGACTGTTTTAAAAAGTGATGAATTACCTCCGGAGAATTTAGAAGAATGGAAAAAGGAGATGCAAGCTACCAGGGGATTTATGAATGGGTTTAAAGAAATTTTCCTGGGAATTTTCTCTATGCCGCGTACCATGGTCCAGTTGGCCGTTGTACAGTTTTTTACCTGGTTCGCTTTTTTTTCGATGTGGATATATACGACACCCGCGATTGCGCAAAATGCCTATGGTACAATAGATACCACCTCGAAAGCATACCAGGATGCAGGTGATTGGGTAGGTGTAATGTTTACAGTGTACAATGGTGTCTCTGCTATCACGGCATTTTTATTACCTTTTTTGGCAAAATATATTACCCGCAGATACACGCACCTGATTTGTTTGGTCATTGGAGGATTCGGGTTGATTTCTCTCTACTACATCAAATCACCCACCATGTTATTATTCCCCATGATAGCCATAGGATTGGCCTGGTCTTCCACGCTCACGATGCCTTACGCGATTTTGGCTGGTGCTTTAAAACCTTCAAAAATGGGTTTTTACATGGGTGTTTTTAATTTCTTTATTGTTATTCCCCAGATTATTGCCTCCATCATTTTAGGCTTTATTGTAAAACATTATTTTGCGGATCAGGGTGTGTATGCCTTATTGATTGGCGGTATTGCCATGGTACTCGCCGGTTTATTGAACTTTGTGGTAAAGGATGAACCAAGAAATATTGTAAAAACAGAGATTATTATCAATTAAAGAATGAATGAAATCGTTTCGTTTTTTAATTCATTTATCATAGGCCTTCGGCAAATAAAAATTTTGTGATGTTTAGAAAAGTTTTTCCAAGTATTGTTTTTGTGTTTTTTTTTGTAAATAGTTTTGCTCAAAAAAATATTGATCTATATCCGACAAACTGGTGGGTGGATATGAAAAATCCCAATGTGCAACTGATGCTTCATGGAAAAGATATTGCTAAGCAAAAGGAATTTACCATCAATTATCCGGGTGTTTCACTGAATAAAGTACATAAAGTTTCGAACCCGAATTATGTGTTTTTAGACCTGGCAATAGCATCAAATACACAGGCCGGTATTTTGAAAATTAGAGCGGATAAAAAGGAGATCAATTTTGAATTGAAACCTCGCAGAGCCGGCAATGGAATTAAGTTTGCACAGGGTGCTACTTCCCATGACCTGATGTATTTGATCATGCCCGATCGTTTTAGTAATGGCGATGAGTCCAATGATCGCATATCCGGAATGCGTGACCAGTCATTGAACAGGGATTCTATTTACTACCGGCATGGCGGCGATTTAAAAGGTGTTCAAAATCACCTGGATTATTTGCAATCACTTGGGGTAACGACTATCTGGCTGAATCCGGTAATTGAAAATGATATGCCCAACCGCACAGAACATGGGTATGCATTCACCAATCATTATAAAATAGATCCCCGCATTGGCGGAGCAAAAGCATACCACGAACTGATCGATGTGGCGCATAAAAAGAATATGAAAATTATCCAGGATGCAGTGTATAATCATATTGGTATTTATCATTTTACCTTTCTTGATCCGCCGATGGAAGATTGGCTAAATCAATGGCCGAAATACACCCAGACAACGTATAAAGACCAGGTGCTTTTTGATCCGTACGCCAGTGAGAATCAGAAAAAACAAATGAGCGACGGATGGTTTGT
>JBBSSE010000201.1:0-5719 GCA_038242375.1 Chitinophagales bacterium | reverse complement strand
TATAAATAACCTGGAGTTAGCTCACATGCCGTTGGCAAGGGAAGCTGAATAGTGTAAAAAAATTTCGTGGGTGCTACTGGATTCGAACCAGCGACCTCTACCATGTCAAGGTAGCACTCTAACCAACTGAGCTAAGCACCCAAAGGGCGCAAAAATACGGACTTTAATAGAATTGAGCGATCAAAATGGAGGGTGTTTTTGGGTATGATGAACTCTTGTGCTAAGACCTAAAAGGTTTCAAAAACCTTATGCAAAGACCTATAAGGTTTCGAAAACCTTATAGGTCTGTTATAGGATAGGTCTCTAACCGGTCTTAATCCTTATATTTAAATGAAAAGAATTGAATATATATGACTAACTACCATCAGGACTTACTACCAGGTCATTCTTACCACATGTTTTCATGTTTGCCAAGACCTCTAAGGTTTCAAAAACCTTATAGGTCTGTACTTTTTTTCACGTTTGCCAAACCTATAAGGTTTCAAAAAACCTTATAGGTTTGTAATAGGGTAGGTCTGTAATAAGTAAAAACCTTTATATTTAAATAAAGAAAAATTGAAAATATATGATTGACTACCATCAGGATCTATTACGAGGTCATACTTATCACTTGTTCTCGCGGGCAGTTGGCAGTGAGAAGTTATTTTTAAACCATGAAAATTATTTGTTTTTCTACAGAAATTAAAACAACATACATCCCGCGTTTGTAAGTTATATTGTTATACATTATTGCCGAATCATTTTCATTTATTGGCTTTAATAGAAGAAATAATTATTTCACATTTTCAGGAAATAAAAAAAGTAAGATTTAATCAGATTGAACACGACCTTTCAGATTTTATTATGGAAAGATTCAGCAACTTCCTGAACAGCTATACAAAAGCATTTAATAAAGTAAATAATCGAAAGGGATCACTTTTTATGGATTATTTAAAGAGGAGCCAGGTTAATGTCGATAATGATTTCACAAGCTTTATTTTTGGTATCTGCATAATAATGCGGTTCATCATCAGTTCACAAAAGTTGTGGGGAAATGGCCTTATGATAGCTATCACTCCTTACTTAGCAATGCGTCGACATCGTTATTGCGAAATGACGTTATAAAATGGTTTGGCAGTAAACAAGCATTTATTGAATTTCATCACCAACCAATTGAACCAAAAGGAAACATTTTGGATATATGAGATGGTTGAGCCAGGTTGGACCAGACCTATAAGGTTTCAAAAACCTTATAGGTCTTCTAAAACTAAAAAACGCAAGCTACTATAACCAGGAAGCCTATTAATTTTCCGTACGCTTCACCTTATACTTAATCTGCACAGGTTGCACCCCCGACCGTATCATACCAATTTTCTTAGCAGCTTTCTTACTTAAATCAATAAAACGCCCTTGCACAAACGGACCTCTGTCGTTAATTCTCACTTTTACGGTTCTACCATTGGACAGGTTTTTTACTTTTACGATGGTTCCAAAAGGGAGCGTTTTACTCGCCGCTGTCTTTTTTCTTTGTCTGAAAATCTCCCCATTTGCAGTACGCCTGCCATTGAATTTATCCGCATAATAAGAGGCCTTTCCGGTTTCAGTAATTTTTTGTGAACAGGAGCTGGTGGCAAATAGGAGGACGATGCTTAGTATAAATAGAATGTATCTTTTCATGGAGTGTGGGATTTTTTGTGCTGGCTTATCTTTCTGGTTGATGGCGAAAGTATAAAAAGGAATCTTTATTATTTGTGTTGTAATTTATTTTAACGTATAAATTATAGAGGTTGGCAATGAGGATCAGTTGGATTGTGTTGTTCGTAAGTTTTGAATTGATAAGTCGGGGAGAGGTGACACCTTTTCAAAAGGTGTCACCTCTGGGGTTTTTTAAAGTGGCATTAGCCGAAATTTCCTGTACACTCAAAGAAATCTAAACCGGACTGAAAAACAATGTTTCGACGACTTGTATTTCTTTTCAAACCGATTTTTCAAACTATCTTAAACTGAATCTGAAAGGGTCTATAAAAATAAATACTTATTGTTCATTAGTTTCACTATATTTATAAATCAGAAACATTCTACAAAGAAATAAATGAAATCAACTATTGACCAAATATGTAAAATTCAGTTTGGCTTTTATAGTCAGCCAGAAGAAAATGGTAATGTGCCTTATGTTCAGGTACGTCAATTTAATGTTGATGGGATTTTGATGGAAGAGGCTATTGATTTTATTAAGTTGGATGGAAAATCTGAATCTCATCTTTTAAAAGCTGGAGATGTTCTTTTTGTAGGAAAAGGAAATAGACTTTTTGCCTGGTGCTATAGAGAATCGTTCGGACCTTGTATTGCTTCTTCTATTTTTTTTGTATTGAGACCAAACAAGAAAATCATTTACCCGGAATATCTAACTGCTTTTTTAAATGCGCCTCAAACAAAAGCTGCGTTAATGCAAATAGGAAGTGGTACCAATATATTTTCCATACGTAAATCAGAATTAGGGGCATTTCAAATTCCTGTTTTAGAGATGGAAGATCAAAAAAGAGTAGCTTCGGTCACCGAACTGCATCAGAAAAAAAATTCTTTATTACAGGAATTAATTGTCCAAAACCAGAACTTATATTCTGCCATCATATCAAAATTGATTAAATAATATTATGCAAAAGAAACTCACACAATCAGACATCAATAGAATCGTATGGAAAGCCTGTGACACATTCCGTGGTACTATTGATGCAACTCAATACAAGGATTATATTCTCACAATGTTGTTTTTGAAATACGTAACAGATGTATGGAAGGATAAGAAAGCAGTTTATGCAGAAAAATACGATAATGATGAGATGCGTATTGAAAGAGCGTTAAGAAGTGAACGATTCCAATTACCTGCCGAAAGTTCATTTGATACTTTATATGAACAACGTAATGAAACCAACCTGGGTGAGTTGATCAATATTGCCCTGGAGAAACTGGAAGATGCCAACCGCTCTAAACTGGAAAGAGTATTTCGCAATATTGATTTTAACAGCGAAGCAAATCTGGGGCAAACCAAGGATCGCAACCGTCGATTAAAAAATCTGATGGTTGATTTTGCAGAACTAGATCTGCAACCTTCTCATCTGGAAGGCAACGACATTATAGGTGATGCCTATGAGTTTTTGATTTCAAAATTTGCAAGTGATGCCGGAAAGAAAGCCGGTGAGTTTTATACACCTGCTGAAGTTTCTACTTTGCTTGCAAAACTATTAGCTCCTGAACCCGGAAATCGTATCTGTGATCCAACTTGTGGATCAGGGTCACTTTTAATAAAATTGGGAAGAGAAGTTGGCGGCAATAATTTTTCCTTGTATGGCCAGGAAAACAATGGTAGTACCTGGGCTTTAGCCCGCATGAATATGTTCCTTCATGAATTGGATAATGCGGATATTGAGTGGGGCGACACGATTAATAATCCCAAGTTATTAGAGGGAGATCAGTTAATGAAATTCCATATAGTGGGTGCAAATCCGCCATTTTCTTTAGATAAGTGGGGAGCTGAAGATGCCATGGCGGATCAATACAACCGCTTTCACCGGGGCATTCCACCAAAGAGTAAGGGAGATTTTGCCTTCGTAACCCATATGATTGAAACTGCGTATGAAGATATAGGGCGAGTAGGAGTGATCGTTCCGCATGGTGTACTTTTTCGTGGTAGTTCCGAAGGGAAAGTCAGGCAGCAATTGATTGAGGAAAATTTACTGGAAGCAGTAATTGGTTTACCGGCGAACTTATTTTATGGAACCGGTATTCCTGCTGCTATTCTCATTTTCAATAAGGGAAAAGGTGATTACAAAGATGTATTGTTTATTGATGCAAGTCGCGAATTTAAATCTGATAAAAATCAAAATAGTCTGACAGAGGAAAATATCAAACACATTGTGGATACCTACAAAGCTTTCAAAACATCCACAAGATTAACTACCGAAGAAGGATTAGTAATAGAAGATAAATATTCTTATCGTGCAAGCTTTAAGGAAATTGAAGAAAATGATTTCAACCTGAATATCCCCAGGTATGTGGATACTTTTGAAGAGGAAGAGCCTGTGGATATTGCCGAAACACAAAAAGAAATCGGTAGATTAAAAACTGAATTGGTGAAGGTGGAAAAACAAATGGAAGAGTATTTAAAGGAATTGGGTTTTGAATAACGATATATTTAGACAAACTGAATTTATTATTTAAACTTATTAAAGGTGGAGAAACTAACAAGGCATAGTATCCAATGGTTTTATGAATTGCTTGAAAAAGGAGAATGTGAAACTATTGATTTTAAAGAACAACTGGAAGACAAACTCATATTTGGGAAATCGTATAAAAACTTTGCCCCGAATTATAAAGAATTGGCAAAAGATGTGGTTGCTTTTTCCAATAAAAAAGGTGGCTTCATTATCATCGGTATTGTGGATGACACCAAAGAGCTTAATCCTGAATTTCAAAATGAAAAAGCTAATATTTTTGAACTTGTAAGACAAATCCAAGATAGTACAGTGCCTTCTGTTAGTGTAAAGCCTCATCAACTGAAGGTAAATGCCCAAGATATTTTAGTATTGGAAGTCCCTTTTTCTAAACAACTACACAGAACCGGAAAGGGAGAGTATTTGATAAGAAGCAACAATGGAAATAGAGCCATAGAGCCCCACGAAATTGCTACTGTACAGTCCGAAAAAGAGTTAATTGTATTTGACCAAAAAATACTAAAACTTCAATTCGAATCTACAGAAGCAGATAAAAACAGCAATCCTATTCCCGGATGGCAGGATATTGAAAAAACGAGGAATTTATTTGGCAGAATTCAGAAAGAAAAGCCTGAAAGTCCTTTTTTGAAAAAGACATCTGAAGAATTTAGTGAGACATTAGGACTAATTAAAGAAGAAAGTGGAATTTATTATCATACAATTGCGGGCATATTATTTATAGGAAAGCAAAAGGCTTTGAAAGAACTTCCTTATAATCAAATAAAGTATATCCGGTATTTTGAAGATGGCACCTACAAACCTTATGAATATGCAGGAAACCTTGTGGATATGGCTGATGAATGTTTTGGACAGTTGAAAGCTGAAATTAAGCAAAAGGAAATTCATTTTGGGCTCAACAGGGTTTTTGTTGAAGATTATTCACAGATCTTACTAAGAGAATTATTAATCAATGCTATGGCGCACCGGGACTATAGCAGGCAACAGATTATTGAAATAAGAAAATTTCCTACCTATATGGAATTTGAAAGCCCTGGCCAGTTTCCGCAGGGCATAGACGCAGAAAATATTTTACGCAAGACCAACCCCCGCAACCCTAATATTATGGATGTATTCCGGGAAATAAAATATGCAGAAAAGGCAGGTAGCGGGTTCGATAAAGTATTCAGAGAATTATTATCCAACGGAAAGCAAATGCCTGAAACTATTCAAACTTCCAGCAGCATCCTGGTAAAAGTGAGCGCCAATGTTACCGCCGAAAAATTAGGTGAATTGAGCCAGCTATACAAGAAACTTACAAATGTGGAGGAAATAGATGTACAGGTATTGGTGGTACTAAATAATATTTACGAGCGTGGCAAACTGCCTTATCAGCAATTGGAAACTTCCGCTTATGTGCACCGTGATCGGTTAAAAGGAATACTCAAAGAGCTTCAGGATCTTGAATTTATTGAAACAACCGGTCGCACTTCTGGTATTAAGTATATTCTTCATCGAAGCAAACGATTGAG
>JBBSSE010000200.1:0-5732 GCA_038242375.1 Chitinophagales bacterium | reverse complement strand
TCGGGTTTCATTTTTCTGGCTTCTTCTGATTTCATGTTGATTATTTATGAATGATGAGTTAATATGAATGGTAAATACCGGAGTTGTTTGGAAAAGATGCTTCAAGGTAACCTAATCATTGTTACCTGATAATAATTTGATAACGACCTTTAAACTAAATGAAAATATTTGTAGGATTTTATTAAAAATGAAAATCCTAGATGAAGAGTAATTTTATTTTTTATCGTGATATTCAGGGAAACAAAAAAATATGAAGCATTGAGATAACTATAACAAGTGTTATTTCACCCTATCGATTAAAAATACTCACTTATTATATTTATTTTCAGCATTCCGTTTATGGTGATATATTGAAATGACTATAATTAATTTGCTTTCTTCTTCTATATAATATATCAGGTTAAAAGGGTATTTTTTTAAAGTGATCTCACGCGTTTTTTTGTAAGTGTTCCTGTATCTATATGGATTTTTGCATATTGCTTCAATAGCATTTTGAACTGAAACCACGAAAGCATCTGAAGCAAGAATACTTCTTTCTTCATACCAATTAAAAGCATCCTCATATTCATTTGCCGCAATCTGGGAGATAATGTAGGAATATATCATACCTATCCGCGTTTTTTTCGAATTGCCTGCAATCGATCATTCATTTCTTCAGGTGTCACCATTTTGCTCCCATTAAGGTATTCGTTTACTCTCGCGTCAAGATCCTTTTTAAACTCCTCTGAATAGGGAGCAGAGGTTTCGTTTATTTCATCTTCAACCATTAAATAAAAAGCTTTTAATCTTTTATCATCAGCTATTTCTAAATAGTTATGCAGTTGCTCTTTAATAGTAGGAGTATCCATAAAATGGTTTGTTTATTTATCGCTTTTTATAATCTTTAAAAGATGCTGGTATCTCCTACAAATTTACACAAAACTTTTGGAGTTTTAAAGTTGCAAGCCTCTATTGGCGTCCGGCGAACAGGATTCCACTAAATCATTTATTTTCCCTGCCAACCGAATAAGCATTTCGTCCTATCAAACACATTCAACGCCAAAGGCATTCATCCATTTCTCTCAATTTAACAATTTTATCCATATTCAATTAGAATAGATAGAATAATTTGCAGGCACTCATGATTCATTTCCAATACATAGAATATTTACTCGTCTTTTTGGCAATTCCGCTTATTTATTTCCTCTACTTTTTGGTTGTAAAATGGAAAAAAGAAACAGCAAAAAAGATAGGAGATCCTCTCCTGGTGAAGGAATTAACCAAAGAATATTCCCGTAAAAAATTCAGGATCAAATTTATTTTATTTGCTATTGCTTTTGGTTTGTGTGTCTTTGCTGTAGCAGGTTTGGCAAAGCCCGATGGTAAACAAAAGATACTGCGAAAAGGGACAGATATTGTGATCGCTTTAGATGTGAGCAAAAGTATGTTGGCCACAGATATTAAACCTAACAGACTGGAACGCGCGAAACAGATCATTTCAAAAATTATAGATAATTCACCAAATGACCGCATTGGTTTAGTCATTTTCGCCGGTCGTGCATATCTGCAAATGCCCCTGACATTGGACCACGCCGCTGCAAGAATGTATTTAGCCTCCGCCAAACCGGGCGATGTGCCTACACAGGGAACGGTAATCAGTGATGCACTCAAAATGAGTATGGATGCATTTAATCCGGAGGATAAAACTTTTAAAAGCGTTTTATTGATCAGTGATGGAGAAGATCATGAACCCGGTGCAGTAAAAATGGCGAAAGATTTATTAAAGAGTGGAATAATTGTCAATACCATTGGGATTGGCTCTCCTTTAGGTGCACCTATTTTGGATGAAGAAACCGGTCAGTATAAACTAAATGAAAAAGGTGAAACCGTTATTACAAAATTAAATGAAGAATCATTGCGTAACATAGCAAAAGCGGGAAATGGGATGTACCAGCTTTACTCAAATTCAGATGAGATTGCAAAAAATCTGAAAGATAAATTTTCAAATATTGAAGAAGACAGTATTATTAGTGACGCCAGCTATGGATCCTTCATTCAATATTTTCAATATTTTTTAGGTGCTGCGTTTTTACTTTTATTGATTGAATTTTTCACGTCTGAAAAGAGGAAATCAATTATTGTTAATGCAGTGGTTTTTGGGTTTCTTATTTTCACAACAGGGAATTCTTACGGACAATCCGCAAAAGAAAAAATAGTAAAAGGAAACAAAGCATATATCGAAAATCGCTTTGACGAGGCAGAGAGTGATTATCGCGATGCGTTGAAAAAATCTGAAAACGATGCGACAGCTAATTACAACTTGGGAAATACCCTTTACCGGAAAGATAATTCAGAAGAAGCGGCAAAAGCATATGATGATGTGATTGCGCATACAGATAATAATACCTTAAAACAGCAAGCTTTTTATAATAAGGGAGTTGCTATGCAAAAAGCAAAAAAATTACCCGAAAGTATCATCGCTTATAAAAACGCCTTGATCCTGAATCCGGATGATGAAGATGCGCGTCAAAACTTGCAGCGTGCCATGCAGGAACAAAAACAAGAGGAAAAGAAAAACCAGGATAATAAGCAGGATAAGAAAGATAATAAACAGGATAATCAGGATCAAAAAAAGAAGCAAGACCAGGAGAAGGATAAAGAGCCAAAACCACAGCCTTCCAAACTGACGCAAAAACAAGCGGAAGAAAAATTAAAATCGCTTTTTGAAAATGAAAAGGCCCTTCAGGATAAATTGAATAAAATAAAAGGTGTGGCACCCCAAAACCCGGAAAAGGATTGGTAGATACTAACACCTGACACCTGATACCTGAAACCTGACCCCATCAGCACTATTTTAAAATACTTAAATTTGTATCTAACTTTTGGTATCAAAATATGCAACCTATTACTGATTCATTTACGCGATACAAACGACTCCCGACTCTCGAGGTAAAAGTGGGCGATTTGCTCATAGGAAATTTTCACCCGATTCGTTTACAAACAATGACCACGACAGATACCATGGATACCCTGGCAACGGTTGAGGAGAGTATCCGTTGTATTCATGCTGGTGCAGAATTAGTGCGCATTACAGCCCCTTCTAAAAAAGAAGCAGAGAATTTATTGGATATAAAAAATGAACTGAGAAAACGCGGCTACAATACACCGCTAGTAGCAGATATTCATTTTACCCCGAATGCGGCTGAAATAGCAGCACGAATTGTAGAAAAAGTGCGAATCAATCCAGGGAATTATGTAGATAAAAAGAAGTTTGAATTAATTGAATATTCTGATGCAGATTATTTAGAAGAAATAGATAGGATTCGTGACAGATTTAGGCCTTTAATAAAAATATGTAAAGAGTATGGAACAGCCATGCGGATCGGAACCAATCATGGTTCTCTAAGTGATCGTATCATGAGCCGATATGGCGATACAGCTATCGGGATGGTGGAAAGTGCTATGGAGTTTTTACGAATCGCGGAGAGTGAAAATTATTACAGTATCGTTTTAAGCATGAAAAGCAGCAATCCGATTGTGATGGTAGAAGCCTACAGGTTGCTGGTTCAGAATATGTATACTGAATTAGGACATTTATATCCTTTACATCTCGGAGTAACGGAAGCGGGTGATGGAGAAGATGGAAGAATTAAATCGGCCATGGGTATCGGCACTTTGTTAGAAGAAGGCATCGGAGATACGATCCGGGTTTCTCTTACGGAAGATCCTGAATTTGAACTTCCGGTATGTAAGGATATTGTAAAAAGATATCCATCAAATCCTGCTTCTGAAATTAATGGAATAGCTTCATCAACAATTTCTCTTCAGAATATACCGGCAAGGAGCACACGTGAAACATTTTCTATTCAAAATATCGGTGGAACGAATGTGCCTGTAGTTATAGCTGATTTAAGTAAGCTCCAAAACATACAGCCTGCAACACTTGCTGATATTGGATATCATTATAATGAGGCGACTGATAAATGGAATATCGGGGATGCGGCTGCTGATTTTATTTATTGTGGTGATAGAGAAATTTCCTTTGCATTACCCGGTACTTTAAAACTTATTTATTCATACAATTCCTGGGTCAACAAACAAAATAATCCCAAATGTTTTCCCCTGCTAAATGAACAGGAATATCTGGATGATTCGCTGCAAAGATCATCTTTAATGAATTTTGTATGGTTAAACAGTGATACATATTATGATAGAGAAATTGAAAAGGAAAAATTATTTCATCAGCTAAAAAATGATGCTACCTCAGTGATTTGTTTAAGTTCCATAAAACAACATGGCGCACAGAAAATGCGAAGAATATTTGAGGAATTTAAAGTATGGGAAATTAGGAATTCCATTATCCTGATGTGCGAAAGTGATAAGGATAATATGGATGAAACCCTTATTCATTATGCTATTGAAACAGGATCTCAATTAATGGACGGTTACGGAAATGGAATTTGGTTGAACGAAAAATCCAGTGTATTAAATCCGTCTAATAATTTAAAATTAATTAACTCGATTGCTTTTGGAATACTTCAGGCATCCCGTACCCGCATTTCTAAAACGGAATATATCAGTTGCCCGAGTTGTGGGCGTACATTGTTTGATTTGCAGACAACGACGGCGAAAATACGCGCTGTAACCAATCATTTAAAAGGAGTAAAAATTGCCATTATGGGATGTATTGTAAATGGACCGGGAGAAATGGCAGATGCAGATTTTGGCTATGTTGGCAGTGGTCCGGGAAAAATCACTTTATACCGCGGAAAGGAAGTCGTAAAAAGAAATGTGCCGGCAGAAATAGCTGTAGATGAACTCATTAATTTACTCAAAGAAAGCAACGCCTGGATAGAGCCTTCTATGGCAATCGCCTGATGAGTTTGTCCCGGATATGGGTGCAATACTTTTTAATTCAACCGGTCAGGGATTAATTTAAAATACGACATCAATTACTTCTCATCAATCCTTTATTTTTGCCTTAAATTTTACGTATGCAAACAGACTTTTTAGTAATTGGCAGTGGTATAGCCGGTCTCACTTATGCGCTTAAGGTAGCAGAACAATGCCCGGATAAAACAATCACTATTCTTACTAAAACGGTGAGTGATGAAACGAATACGAAATATGCCCAGGGTGGCGTAGCGGGTGTGACCGATTTTGAAAAAGATAGTTTTGAAAAACATATTGAGGATACCCTGATAGCCGGCGACGGTTTGTGTAATAAGGAAGTGGTTGAAATCGTGGTAAAAGAAGGTGTGGAACGGATTCATGAAATAATTCAATGGGGTGCAGATTTCGATAAGGATAGTTCGGGAGAATTTTCCCTCGGAAAAGAAGGCGGCCATAGTGAGTTTCGCATACTGCATCATAAAGATGTTACCGGAAGGGAGATGGAAAACACGTTGCTGAAAGCTGTTGCAAAAAAGAAAAATATCAAATTGATCGATCATTGTTTTGTAGTAGATCTGATTACCCAACATCACCTTGGTTATTTAGTGACCAAATCAACCCTTGATATTGAATGCTTTGGCGTGTATGTTTTGAATTTGAAGAAAAATAAAATTGAAAAAATTCTTTCAAAAATCACCTTGCTTGCTTCCGGTGGAAATGGGCAGGTTTATCGTACAACGACTAATCCATCAATAGCTACCGGAGATGGCGTAGCCATGGCATACCGGGCCAAGGGAAAGATTGAGAATATGGAGTTTATACAATTTCACCCAACTGCTTTGTATGAGGCAGGAAAAAGC